>CALMQD010000168.1 GCA_937871415.1 uncultured Phycisphaerales bacterium
GCGGGAGCGGGTTGACGCAACCGGCGTAGTTGGTGGGGTTGGTGCCTTCGAGGCAGCGCCAGCCGTAGAACTCGCCGCCGGTGCTGGAGGCGGGCTGGAAGTCGATCTCTTCCCGTGCGCCCTGTCCGACGTCGCCGATCCAGAGGTCGCCCGTGGCGCGATCGAAACTGCAGCGCCAAGCGTTGCGGATGCCGTAGGCCCAGATCTCCGGGAGCGCGCCGGCGGTGGAGATGAACGGGTTGGTCGGCGGGATGGAGTAGTTCTTGTTGGCGTCGGCGGGAAACGCATCGTCGTCGGCGTTGCCGGGGATGTTGTCGGCGCCGTCGACGTCGATGCGGAGCACTTTGCCGCGCATGACGCCGAGGTTCGACGCGGCGTTGGTCGAGTCGTTCTCGCCGCCGTCGCCGGTGGTGGTGTAGAGGTAGCCGTCGGGCCCGAAGTCGATCCAGCCCGAGCGGTGCGCGGCGATGGGGTAGTCGATGAAGATGACGGTCTGCTGGCTGGAGAGGTCCGCGAGGTTCGGGTCGCCCGCGGAGACACGGAAGCGCCAGATCGCCCACTCGGGCGTGCCGTTGGGCGTGACGACGCAGTAGATGTAGGGATAGTGCGCGAAGTCGGGATGGAAGGCCATGCCGATGAGGCCGTACTCGAGGCCGATGGTCGTGAGTTGGGACGTGAGGTCGAGGAAGGGCGTCGGGCGGAGTGTGTAGGAACCGTTGGGCTGGCGGTCGGCGATGCGGATCTTGGCGCGCTGCTCGATGATGAAGATGCGGTCGGGGTTGTTGGGGGGCGAGCCGGCCCAGAGCGGGTTGTTGAGGCCGCTCGCGACGAGGCGGTTCTTGAGCGTCTGCGCGTGCGCGTGACGCGCGAGCGCGGGGCTGAGGCAGAGGGCGAGAACGAACCACAGCGCGCAGCGCGATAGGCCGCGGGCCACGCTTCGGCGAGCGATCGAGTTGTTCATGTTCCTCACGGACCCAGAGCGGCCCGCGCGCCACGAGAAGTCACGCGGGACAGAAGTACCTCTCCACGTTCTTTTCGGCTCGCGGGCGAGCGGGGTTCCGCGCCGGAACGAGTTCGAGCGCGATCAGGGGTTCGCCGCCGGTGCGGCGGGGTCGCCGCCCGTGGGAGCGGATTGAGCCGGGGGCACGGGCGCGGGAGGCGCTGGGCGGGGGGCGCCCTTCCACGGCGTGATCAGCGCGGGGTCGTCGCCTTCGTTCTCAACTCGCGACGGAACATGAGTTTGCGTTTTGGCCCGGGGATCCGTGGGGGCGGCTTGAGCCTGGTTATTGACGACCGGGTTACGCACGACCGCTTTGGGAGCCTGGGGTGAGGCGTCGCTCGCGTTGGCGTAACCGATCAGGAGCGCGGGCACCAACGCCGCGGCGAAAAGAAACGCCAGAGCACCCCAGCGCAGGCCTTGGATCGTCTGTTCCTTCATGGCGATTCCCCGCCTCCGCCCCCCCCTCCGCCCACCACCACCACCCCCACCCTCAAACCCTTCCCCCCATCCTTTCACGATTCGCCGCGTCTTCGCTTTCGGCGTAGGCGCTGAAAGAAGTATCGACCCGAGGCGCCTGCGGCTTTCTCGGCGAGGTCCGAGAAACCGTGGCGTGGTGAGGCAAGCAGATGTGTCGGGAGGTTGCGGCGGGAAGAGTCAGCGACTCAGGCGCGTGAAGATCAGCCCGGACTCCAAGGTGGCCCAAGCGGCGAGCGCTCCGAGGATCCACCACGCCTGCACGTCGAAGGCGCGGAGTGAGCGTTCGAGGAGCGCGCCGACTTCGCCCTTGTAGAAACCCTTGACCAGACCGACGAGCGGGTGGGGGCGGAGCATGGCGCGGGCGCTGCGCGTCGAGCCGGAGGCGATGGACTCGAGCCACGCGCGCCCGGGTGCGCCCTTGCGGGCGGCGGATTGGATGAGACGCTCGGCGCGGGCGGCCCCTGTGATTCCACCGCCCGCCCCAGCCGCCGCACCGGCGGCTTCGGCGTCGCGCAGCAGGCGTACGGCGGATGGGCCGCCAAGTTCGAGAGCCTTGGCGCCGGCGGGACCGGTCTTCTCGGCAAAGCGTGCGAGGCGCGAGAGGTCCTTGGCGTCTTCGGCGAGGGGGAGCAGCTTCACGGCGCCGGCGGGGGAAGCGGCCGTGGCCAGGGCTCGCACATCGGAGAAGAGCGCGCGGAGGGCGTCGGCGTTGCGGGCGCGCGCGGCGTCGATGATGGCGTCGCTGATCTTGCGGGGCAGCGCGCCCAGGCGGCGGGCGCTCTTGAGAACGCTGGGGACCCAGTCGCTCTCGGGCGCAACGGTGGTCGCCAGTCCGACGGCGGAGAGGGCGATGATGACGGGGTCGACCTCCTGGCCGCGGGAGGCGCGGATGGATTGGATGACGAGGTCGCGGACATCGCCGAGGACGAAGAGGTCGGCGACGAGCGCGCCGCCGAGACGTTCGAGCGTGGTGTAGTCGTCGGGGTTGTCGCTGAGCCCGCCCTGGCCGCCGCCGGGACCGGTGAGGGCGCCCAGGCCGACGTCGCGCACGCGGCGCAGCCAACTCTCCTGGGCGTTGCGCGCGAGGTCGCGCTGGCGCGAGAGCGCGGCGGATCGCGGGTCGTTTTCGTCGAGCGGGGCGAGGAGCGCCAGGCCCGCCTCGGCGGTGGTGACGGCTTCGCTGAAGTGGCCCATGTCGCGGAGGCGCGCGGCTTCGGCGGCGAAGTCGTGGTCGGGCATGGCGGCGAGCGCCAGGCGCATCGCGCGCCGATCACCCTCTGCCCAGAGCGCCCAGAGGAGCGCGAGCGCGATGAGCAGGCGCAGCGCACACCAGCGGCAGCGCCAGAGACGCACGAGCGCGGGCGACCCGCGGACGGAGGGCGGGGGCGAGGATGGATCGGCGGGCGCGTTCACGGCGATTCCCGGGTCGGGGCGCCGGGCGCGGCTTCGTCGGGCCTGAACTCGACTTCGACGTCGTGCCCCGGGCCGAGGATCGCACGCACCAGGCGCGAGACCTGCTCGCGCGAGAGCGATTCGACTTCGGCGATCTGCGCCGGCGAGAGCGCCTGTGCGCGGGCCGCCTCGTGCAGGCGCGCGCGGGCCAGGCCCAGGTAGTACTCGCCGGCGACGTCCCGCAGCCGGCCCCAGCCGACGTTCACCTGCGTCTGCTGCATCGACGCGGGGGTGGTGATCTCGGTGGCGATGCGCGCGGGGCGCGGGACACGCAGGCGCACACGCCCGGTGAGCGCGTTGACGCGGATGTCGTCCTCGGTGAGGGCGGTGAGGTCGACGCCGAAGAGGGTGACGGCGGCGGCGGAGACCGAGGCCTGCACATCGCCGCGCCAACTCTCCGAAGCGGCGCTCGCGGAGACCTGATGCTCGACCCGGACGGTGACCAATCGCAGATCGCGGAGAGTCGCGGCGAGCAACCCCGGTTGCGGGGGCGGTGACGGCGGGGTCTCGGAGGCGATCGCGGCCCGGGGGCCGGGGAGCGGCGCAGAAAGTGCGCTCTTCGCGGCCGAGTCCCGGATTCGGGCGTCGAGCGCGACGCCCAGGCCCACGAGCAGCGCCAGGACGCCGACGAACATCAGGGGCTTTCGGTGCATGGAAGGGCCCATCGTCCGGGAGGCCCGCAAAGCCTGAGAACCGCCGCAAAACCGCCGCGCCGGCTTTCCTGAGCGCCTGAACGCGGCTTCACTTGGGCGGAGCGCCGCGTGGCCCGGCGCGGCCAGCGGGGGCCCGCGCCGGTCGTGGTGGGGTTCGGAGCGCCCAAGGGGCGGCGCCGGGGACTGATGAACGAACGCCCGATAGTCGAAGATCGCCGCATGATCGACCCGCGCCAACCCGACTTCCAGAACGTGCCCGGCTCGCCGGGTCGCGGGTTGTACCGGTACGGGACCGAACTGGACGCACGGTCGACCCCGCTGGTGAGCGTGGTGACGCCGGTGTGGGACACGCCGGCGGCGCTGCTGCAAGAGACGTGGGCGTGCGTGCGCGGGCAGTCGCTGCGCCGGACCGAGTGGGTGCTGGTGGACGACGGCTCGACCCGGACCGACACGCTCGGTGCGCTGGAAGAGCTGTCGCGCGAGCCGGGGGTGCGGGTGGTGCGGCACGGCGAGAACCGCGGCCTGCCGGCGTCGCGCAACACGGGGTTCCGCAGCGCGCGGGCGGAGATGGTGTTCCTGCTCGACTCCGACGACCTCATCGAGCCGACGACGCTCGAGAAGTGCCTGTGGCGGCTCTCGACGCACCCGCGCGAGGGCTTCACGAAGGGATACTCCGTCGGTTTCGGCGGGCAGACATACCTGTGGGCGCGGGGCTTCGAACTTCTGGACGCGTTCCTGGAACGCAACCACGTCGACACGACGGCGATGATCCGGCGCGGGGTGCACGAGCGGCTGGGCGGGTATGACGAGACGCTGCGCACCGGCCCGGACGAC
The DNA here is from genome assembly GCA_937871415.1 of uncultured Phycisphaerales bacterium. Classification (GTDB taxonomy): domain Bacteria; phylum Planctomycetota; class Phycisphaerae; order Phycisphaerales; family UBA1924; genus JAHBK01. The sequence continues at coordinate 4,417 of CALMQD010000168.1, forward strand.
TGGGACTTCTGGGTGCGGGCGGGCGCGGCGGGTGTGTGGGGCTCGACGATTCCCGAGTATCTCGACTGGTACCGGAGGCGTCGGAGCGGCGTCGTCGGATGGAACACGGTGGACCGCGAGGCGCGCCGGGAGTGGTTTGTCGGACGCCTGCGCGAGCGGCACCCGCGCCTGTTCGAGCCGGGCGGATTCGAGCGCGCGGTCCGTGGCGCTGGAGAAGTCCCGGGCGGCGAGCGCGAGGCCGGAGAGGATCCGCCGCCGCCGGCGATCGTTAATCCGATCGCGAGCGTGCCGGGGGGTCCGCGGCGCGCGCTGGTCGTGGTCGAAGCGATGCGCCTGGGGGTAGAGAACGGCGTCTGCCCGGTGCGGCTGGGCGAGTTGCTGCGCGCGGGGTGGGAGGTCACGATCGTGGCGACGGGCGAAGCGCTGGAACCCGCGCGGGCGCTGGCTCAGTGCGACCCGAGGCAGATCTCGGAACGCGACCCGCATGCGGACCTGGCGCTCATCGGGCTTCGGACGCCGGACGTGTTCGTAGCGCGCTCGTACGTGCCGCGGGACCAGGTCGAGCGTTTCACGGCGTACCTGGCGGCGTCGCGGCGCGTGGACCAGGTGATCCACGGCCTGCCGCCTGGCCCGGGCGCGGCCCGCGGAAAGGGCGCAGCGCCGGAGACGGCGCGGGCCGTCGCGGTCGCGTTGCACCACGCCGCGGCGTGACCGGTAGGACGCGCGACGAACGCCGCTGCCGTCCCCCCGGACCGCTTCTCCTCTTCCCGCGCGGTGCGGACTACTCGGCAAGCGTCCAGCGTCCGTCCTGATCGACCTGCTCGTGCTTGAGCAGCGGGTCGCGCCACGAACGGAAGGAGAGGTCGAAGGCCGGCTCGGCCGGTGCGCCGCCGGCGCGCGCCGGCGCGGGCTCGGGGAGGGCGCGGTACGACCAGTCCAGCGCGCCGTTGACGGGCTTGGGCACGCCGGGGAGGAACTCGGGAACGAGTTCGGTCAGGTCGCGGGGCAGGCGCCCGTGCGTCGCGTGGAAGGCGAGGATCGTGCGCCGGATGAGCTCGGCGCGGTCGAGGGTGATGCGGCGCAGCAGTTCGGCACGGCGCGGGTTGAAGACACGCGGCGTGGGCGCGATCCGCGACTTGGCGAGTTCGTTGCGTGCGATGATCACGGCCGCGGCTACCAGCAGGCAGCCGAGCGCACCGATGAGCATGAGCCGCCACGCGGGGGGCGCGGTGCGGGAGAAGACGCCGAGGAAGCGGCGGGGTTCGG
>CALMQD010000169.1 GCA_937871415.1 uncultured Phycisphaerales bacterium
GCAGCCATCAACGCTTGCAACCACGTGGGTGTCGCGTTCCGGTCGACGCCGGGCCTGTACCACCCGGCCAAGAAAGCGCCGGGCGCGAACGCGGGGTGAGTTGGCGGTGCACAAGAGCAGATCGGCTTGATCGGGTGCACAATCTCCCAGTCCGCCGGAGCCGAGTCGGAGTCGCGAGTTGAACCTCGATCCCGGGCCATCAGACTGGATGCCGAAGCGCTCGGTCATCGGCGCGGCGGTGCTTGCTGTCGCTCTCTTGCTTGCCTACGGAATGGTCGTCGCCGGCTCTTCGCGCCGCATGGGGCCGTACTGGCTGACCAGCGTGATCCTGACCGCGTTCGTGCTGCTGATGGTCGTGTTGGCGGCGGTTGCGGCGTGCGACTTTGTGCGGACGAAGCGGAGGTGGGGATCGCGAAGGAAGTGGACGCGGGAGGAACTGTCCCAGCCGCGGCCCGCGACGGCGCTCGCGTGCGCATCGTGCGGGTATTTCATCGGCGACCTTGAGCCTTCGGAACTGGAAGGGGGGAAGGCGATCTTGTGTCCGGAGTGCGGACTGCTCAACCCCTTGCACGCCGCGGGACCACCGACGTGCAGCGTGTGTCATTGCGTCCTGGGGCTCGAGGAAACCAGGCCCGGCACGGTGGTGAGGTGTCCGGGTTGCGGCGTGATGTGGAAGATCCAAGCGCCGCACTAACCGAACGCGGCGGCGACCCGAACGCGGCGGCGATGAGTTCCGGAAGATCCAAAACCGAAACGCCTCGCGGCGTGGTCCTGGTGGACCGCGGCGAGGCGTCGTTGTGAATCAGGACTTCCCGGGCGAAGAAAAAATGGGCCTGGCTGGACTCGAACCAGCGACCTCACGCTTATCAAGCGTGCGCTCTAACCAACTGAGCTACAAGCCCGTCTGACATTCCAACCCATCGGTCGTTCGGCCAAACGATCCAACCATCGGTCCGACAGGCACTTGTGTGCAATCGGCGGGGGCTGAATCCCGCGGTCTTTCTCCGGCGGGCGGAGGAAGGCGGCGGGTCAAAAGCGTACCCCTGCCGCGTGCCTCAAGCAAGACCATCACCCAGCGGTTGTTTGGAAGGCCTCGGCCCCGTGCGGGCAGGGCGCGGCTGGGTTCCCGGACGAGCCGGACAAGGCATGGCGAGTAAAGGGGCGGGGGAATGGGGGAGCGAGGGGCTGGGGAAGTGGGGGAGTGGGGGGCTGGTTTGAAAGTGCCCGCGCGATAGGCTGCACGGCGTGGAGACCGGCATGATGAACCAGGCACGTCGATGGCGGCAGGGAAGGTTTGTGGGCGTGACGGCGGCCGTCGCCGCGGCGGCGGTTGGGGCGCTGATCGGCACGGCGCCGCCCGCACTCGGACAGGACGGAGGTGATCTGCGGGTCACGCCGGTTGCCCCGAAATCGGCGCGGGGCGGGGCGCTGGATCAGAAGACCATCGACGCCGCGATCGCGCAGAGCGTTGAGATGCTGGTCGCGATGCAGGAGGATGCGCGGGGCGTTCGCGCTTCGGACGCGGACGAGAAGGCGGCGGGCGCGTGCGCACAGTGGCCGTACGAGGGGGTGTACCGGGTGGGAGGCGAGATCCCGGTGGGGTACCGCATCGGCGGGACCTCGATCTGCGCGGTCGCGCTGATGCGCGCGCCGGGTTACGACCAGAACGAGGGCGCGAAGCGGGCGGTGGCGAAGGCCGCGGCGTTCGTGGAGAAGGAACTCCAGCACAAACTCATGAACCCGGATTACGAGGGCGGGTACGACGTGCGCGGCTGGGGGTACACGTACGGCCTTCAGTTCATGCTGGCGCTCATGGAGAACGACGGGGCGCGGATGCCGGAAGGGTTTGCGGAGAAGGCCAAGGCCGCGGCCCGGTGGTGCGTGAGCGCCATCGAGCAGACGGAGATCCCGCAGGTGGGCGGGTGGAACTATGCGCGGGCGCCGGGGAAGAACGCGGTGAGCCCGCCCTCGCCGTTCATGACCGGGCCGACGCTCCAGGCGCTCTTCGAGGCACGCCGGCAGGGATTGACGGTGAACGACGCCGTGGTCGAACGCGGCCTGAAATGCCTGGAACGGGCGCGGACCAAGACGGGGAGCGTGGTGTATTCGGGCGTCGACGGCGAGGCCTCGGGCGAAGCGGTCGCGGGGAGCGTCGGGCGCATGCTCGTGAGCGAGACGACGCTCGCGCTGGCGGGGCGGTCGACGCCCGAGCGCGTGCGCGGGAGCATCGACGCGTTCTTCACGCACTGGGAGTGGCTGGAGAAGCGGCGGCGTCAGAACGGGACGCACGTCGCGCCCTTCGGCATCGCGCCGTACTACTTCTTCTACGCGCACTACTACGCGGCGCAGGCGATCGAGACTCTGCCGCGGGCCGACCGGGGGGAGTACCGGCGGAAGTTGGCGCAAACACTCTTCGGGGTGCGCGAGCAGGACGGGACGTGGAACGATCGTGTGTTCGATCGCAGCGCCAACTACGGGACGGCGATGGCGATGATGGCGCTGAACATGAAGAACCTGCCGAAGCCGGCGCCATGGGAAGGGGCGCAGGTCAAGCCGGGCGAACCCGACGGCGCGCGCACCGACGCATCGCGTGCGGGCGCGCGCCTGGAACAAGCACCGGGTTAAGCCTCGATCACGGTGGCTCCGCACCTTGTTTGCGGACCCAAAACTGTGAGCCGTCTGTTTGCATCACACCACCCGAAACGATGGGTTATCGGTAAGGGTTGTTCGTTGGGTGTGAGGCACAGATCGGGTTTTCGAGCGATTGCGGCGGTGGTCGCCGCACCGGTGCACTATCATGTACGTGTAAACACAGAACAACTTTCGTTTCGTCGCGGAGCAACGCGACAGGAGTGTGAACCATGAGCGCGATGGGTTCTGAAGCGGCCCGGATGGGCACGGCGGATATGAAGGCGGACGTGGAAGCCCTGAAGGCCGAGATCGGGCGTCTGCGCGAGGACCTCGCGTCGACGGCCAAGACGGCGGCCTCCCTGGGGAAGCACGGTTTCGAGGCGGCGCGCGACCGCGCGGGCGCGGCGTACGACACGGCCAAGGAGCGCGTGACGCACGTCGCCGGCGTGGCTCGTGATCGCAGCAAGCAGGCCGTGGACCGCGTCGAGACGACCATCGAGGACCACCCGCTGGCGAGCGTGGCCGTCGCGTTCGGCGCCGGGCTGCTGCTGGGCGCTCTGCTCCGCGGTCGTTAAGGCCGGCGCGGGCCATCGTCATGCGTTCGAAGGCCCCGATGGCGGGGCGCTGTGCTTCGCTCCATTCTGAGTCGTGCGTTCGGGCGCGGCGCCGGGGCGGGGTGCAGCGGGCTTGGCTTTGGGCCCAGACTTCGGCTGGGAGACGTTCTCGTCATGTTCCGGAACATCAGTGAACTGCTGGTGCGGGCGGCGGACCTGGCCGAGGCCGAGGGCCGGGCCCTGCGATATCACAGCGTGCGCGTCGGCACGGCCCTGGGGCTGGTGCTGGCCGCGGCGCTGCTTTTGGTGGGGTCGCTGGTGGCGATCCTCGCCGGGGCGCACATGGCGCTGCGGCACCGCCTGGGACCGGAGTGGGCTTGGCTGATCTCCGGGGTCGTAGGCCTGGGCTTCGCGGCGCTCTTGCTGTGGCTGGCCAAGGGGATGGTGGCGAGCGACGGGGTGCCCGGCAACACGCCGAGCCGGGCGTCGACGCGCGAGCCGGAGGGTGCCGACGCCGAGGGCTCGACGGAGGGGCACGCGTGAACCAGCGAGAAAAGGCGCAGCGCCTGGCAATTCTCGAGGCCAAGCAGCGCTTGCTCGAGTTCGGCATCCTCGCCGACGAGCGGGCCGAGGCCGAGCGGGCGCGGGCCAGCAAGTGGACAATGGTCGCGTCGCTCGCGGGCGGGCTGGGCGCCATCATGACCGGGAGCAAGGTCGCGGGTCTTTTCGGGCGACGCCGGCGCCGCAGGTCACGCGGCGCCGACAGCGACGGGGCCGAGGGCGGTCGAAGCGGCGGACGATCGCGCGGTTCAGCGCTGGGCGGTGCGGCGGTGAGCGCCGCGGCC
>CALMQD010000170.1 GCA_937871415.1 uncultured Phycisphaerales bacterium
CCCGCTGATTGTCGGGAGGGGCAATCGCCCGCTCGCCACGAGGTCGTAGTACCACTTGTCCAGATGCTCGGACATCCAGTGGATCTTGCTGAGGCCCAGCAGCCGGCCCTGCAGGAGCGTCTGGTACGCCTCTCCCGAGGCGAACTTCAGTCCCCCGGCGATGATCGCCGCGAACGCCAAGGCCTGGGCCTTGAAGAGCCCGACCCTCGCGTCGGAGGTGTAGAGCGTGTCGAGCACCACGCCGCAGGCGCGCCCCTCTGGGAACGGGGCCTGCTCGTCGTTGATGAACCGGCGCTTCATCGGGAACGCGACGAGAACGCCCAGCAGCGACAGGATGACGTTGAACACGAGCATCTGCCACCAGGGCATGAGCGTGTTGGTCACCATCATGTACGCGGCGATGCCCGAGATCAGCGGCCCGGTCATGTACCCGGCGCTGGTCGCGATCGACTGCATCGCGTTGTTCTCGAGGATCGTCATGTCCCTCGCGACGCGGAGGGATGACAGAACCTTGAACGTCGCGAACGCCAGGATCACGCTCGTCAGGCCGACCCCCAGCGTCCATCCGGTCTTGGCGCCGATGTACAGGTTCGTCGCGCTGAGCATGCCCCCGAGCAGGAAGCCCGTGATCGCGGACCGGATCGTCAACTGCGGCATGTTGCCGCGGAAGACGTTCTCGAGCCACCAGCGGTCCTTCTGCTCGCGCGTCCAGGTCCGGACCTGTTCGTCGGTGAGTTGCTTGATCGGCATGGGGCGGCGAGTGTAAAGGTCCGGCCCCTTCGGATCAACGCGCAACACCCCGAGATTCCGGCACTTGACTCGCCGGTTCTCGGATACCCGCGGGTCGCCGGGCGCGGTACGCTGTCGCCATGGCCCAACGCGCGCGATCAGCACCCGGCAGGAGCGCGACGGGATCGCCGCCCAAATCGGCGCTCGTCGTGCCGGCGCAGGTCGTGGCCTTTGTGCGGTCCGGGCTCGAGCCGCTGGCCAACCCGTCCAAGGGACGCGGCATGGCCGCGTATATGAAGACGCTCCAGCCGTTCCTGGGCGTCCAGAAACCCGGACGGGACCCGGTCTTTCAAGAGATGTGCCGGTCCTTTCCCCCGGCGGACGCGTCGGCGTACCGCTCGACGGTCTTGGCGCTGTGGCAGGCCGGGACCGTCGAGGCGCTCGACCGGCCCGACGACGCCCCGAAGGTCCGTCGCGACACGGCGTTGTCGCCCCCGATGTACCAGGGTCCGCGCGAACTGATGTACGCGGCGTGCGCCTACGCCGAGCGGTTCAAGGACCACCACACACCCGCCCATCTCCCGCTGTTCAAACGGCTTATCGAAGAGGGCGGGTGGTGGGACATCGTCGACTGGGTGAGCGACAAGATGGTGGGTTCGGCGCTGCTGCGTCACCGGGCGGGCGTCGCGCCGGTGCTGCGCAAGTGGATCAAGGACGAGAACCTGTGGCTGCGACGCGCGGCGGTCATCAGCCAACTCTCCCACAAGGGCGAGACCGATGCCGCGATGCTGCAGGAGTTCATCCTCGAGTGCGCCGACGAACAGGACTTCTTCATGCGGAAAGCGATCGGCTGGGCGCTTCGTCAGCACGCCCGGACGGACCCGGCGTTCGTCCGGGCCTTCCTGACCAAGCACAAGTCGCGCCTGTCGACTCTGAGCCTCCGCGAGGCCGGCAAGCACCTTTGAGGCAGGCCGCCGCCGAGCAACGGCTTGCCAACAGTCCGGGTTCACGGTAGATTGCGGGCCTGCCCGCCTGCGCGCGACCTGGACCTAGCGTGGGCGCCGCAGCCCTTGCCGACCCGTGGAGCCTCCGGCCATGGCCAAGAAGAGCAAGTCCAAGAAGAAATCCGCGTCGAGGAAGACGAGCGCCAAGAGCAAGCCGGCAAAGAAGGCGGCGCGGAAACCGGCCAAGAAGTCGGCGAAGAAGAGCCCTGCGAAGAAGAGCGCTACGAAGCGGCGCGCTGCACCGGCGCGCTCCGCGCCTGCGCCGGAGGGGATGGGCGCGGGGGCTCCCGGCCCGAACAACCAACCGCCGTTCCTGATGTAACGCGCTCCGGAACCTCCAGCCATAGCGCGAACGACAACGGGCGAGCCAGCGGCTCGCCCGTTGCGTTTGGTGGCGGATGAGTGGCGGGGTTGGATCCGGCCGGCGGAGATCAGTTGAAGTTCGCGAACCAGCAGTCGAGGAACTGGAAGAGGTCCGCGACCCCCACGCCCCCGTCGTAGTTGAAATCGGACCCCAGCCCGGCGCCCGGCGTGGCGAACTCGGTGAACCACGTGTCGAGGAACCCGAAGAGGTCGGCGACGCCCACCGCGCCCGAGCCGTCGAAATCGCACGGGATCGGGTTGCCCGTGTGGATCTGGATGTTGTCGACGCCGGCTTCGACGATGGACGCGGCCGTGCTGAGGTTGTCGCGCGCCAGGAACCGCACGCGCATCTGGTTGGTGAAGGTCACGCCCGCGGTCTGGAACTCGGCGGGCGTCACGCTCTCGCGGAACCAGCCGGTGACGTTGTTGGAGGTGTGCGACGCGACGCGGGTCCAGTTCGCCCCGTCGTCCGACGACACCTCGACGAACAGGCCGTCGGGGTCCGTGCCGCCGGTCTGCGAGAGATAGAGGTAGTAGTCGTAGCAGAGGGTGATCTGGCCGCGCCGCCAGTCCAGACGCGTCGAGGTCATCACGACCGCGTTGTCGGTGCTCGACGTGGAGTCCACGTCGGAGTTGCCGGCGGCGTTGTCGGTGACGAACGCCTTGCCGGATCCGTCGGAATCGGTGTAGGGGTCGTAGGCGATCGCGTGGTCGTCGACCGGCACGGCCCGCTCCCACCCGCCGTCGGTCACCGTCGAACCCTGGCTGAACGTCCAGAAGTGGTCGGTCTCGGCGTTGTCGATGAACAGCGGAATCGCCGCGGGTTGGAGCACGCACGGGCAGCCGCACTCGGTCGTGTCCTTGACGATCCTGAAGATCGCGCCGGTCGGCGAGCCGCTCGCGGGTGACGAAACGATGTACACCTCGCCGCTCGCGTCCTCACCGAAGTCGACGATGCTCGAGACAGACTGGGCGTTGTCGCGGCGGAGCTGGGCGGTGATGTCCTTGAGTTCGCTGAAGGTGCCGGTCATCGGGTTGTAGCGGAGGTTCCGCACCCAGCCGCCGCAGTAGTCGGCGTGGAAGTACGTGCCGACAAGCTCGGGGATCGCCGAGCCGCGGTAGACGACGCCGCCGGTGATCGAGCAGGCCAGGTCGCCGTTGGCGCCGTGTGTGTAGACCTGGAACGGATCGGTATAGACGCCGGAGGCGTTGGGATCGCACCCGACGTCGACGGTCTGCGGGAGCCATCCCTCGCGGCAGTCCCAGCCGTAGTTGCGCCCCGCGACCTGCGCGAAGTTGCCGCCGGGGCCCGGCACGTACGAGGGCTGGAAGTTGATCTCCTCCTGCGTGTCCTGCCCGACGTCGGCGATGTAGAGGTCGCTCGTCAGGCGGTCCTTGTCGATGCGCCAGGGGTTGCGCACGCCGTACGCCCAGATGTACGGCCGCAGCACGCCGCCGGCGTCGCGGAACGGGTTGTCGTTGGGCACCCACGCGGCGTCACCATCGCCCGCGGAAGTGTCGCTGGGGTCGAGCCGGAGGATCTTGCCCAGGAGCACGTCGAGGTTCTGCGCGTTCTCGTTCGGATCGCCGCCCGAGCCGCCGTCGCCCACGCCGGCGTACAGCATGCCGTCGGCGCCGAAGACGAGCGATCCGCCGTTGTGGTTGGCGAAGCTCGGGTGGAGGATGTTGAGCATGGTGAGGCGCGACGCGGTATTCGCGGTGGTCGCCGCGTAGGCCGCGGCGGCGTTGGCGAAGGGCGCGCCGGTCGCCGTGAATCGCTCGATCCGGATGGAGCCGTTGGTGCGGTCGGTGAAGTACACGTAGAAGTAGCCGTTGGTGGTGTAGTTCGGGTCGAACGCCAGGCCCAGCAGGCCGCGCTCGCTCCCGCCGCCCACGCTCGTGGTCACCACGTTCAGACCGGTCGACGACAGGTCGAGAAACTTGGTCGCGTTCACGGTGTTGGTCGTCAGGTCGACGGTGCGGATGATGCCGCCCTGCTGCACGACAAAGATCCGGTTGGTGTCGCCGGGGATCGAGTAGACCCCGACGGGGAACGACAGGCCCGAGACAACCAACTGCGAACGCAGCATGACCTGCGCGTGGACCTGGGATGCGAAGCCTCCGATGCCGGAGGCCAGGCCCACCGCCGCCAACACGCTTGCGAGTTTGAACTTCATCGATCTGCACTCCTCACGAGAATGGGCCGTCCGTGCGCGGTGGTGTGCCGCGACGGAGCGTGCCCGGAGTCGAACAACAATCATCGACCGGTGGCGGCACGGCCGCCGGTCCGACCCGCGTCCCATAACGCGCAATTTCTTCGACCAACGACCATGCCTCCGCGAACGCGCAGCGGCCATGAAACCAGACGCCGCCGACCGCGGGTCGGATCATCGCGCGATCTCGCCTTGGCTAAACAACCTCCGAACACGCCGGATGCCACGGACCGCCGGCCCTAGCCGTACGCGGCACGGGCAAACCGAGTTCCGCTCCCGGGAACACCCGCCCCGCGTGCGCACGCCAGTACAATCCGGGCATGACGACGTCCATCACCGGCCCGGCCATCCCCCGCCAGGAGATGATCGACCCCCACACGGTCACCATCTCGGGCCTCGCGCTCGACGCCGCGTACGGCCCTCAGCAGCCCGCGGACGCCCTGCGGAACTTCCAGCGGGACATCGCCGCCCCGGGGCACTTCCCCTTCACCCGCGGCCTGCACCCCGAGGGGTACCGCTCGCGTCTGTGGACGATGCGTCAGTTCGCCGGCTTCGGCTCGGCCGACGACACGAACCGGCGCTTCAAGTACCTGCTGGAACAGGCGCGGGCCGCCGGCGCCGCCGCCCGCACCAACACCGGCCTCTCCACCGCCTTCGACCTGCCCACCCTCATGGGGCGCGACTCCGACGATCCACTCTCGGTCGGCGAAGTGGGGCGCTGCGGCGTCGCCATCAGCACCATCGAGGACATGCACCGGCTCTACGCCGACATCCCCGTCGGCCAGGTCACGGTGAGCCAGACCATCAACGGGCCGGCCTGCGTCATCTGGGCGATGTACCTCGCCATGGCCAAGCAGCGCGGCATCCCGTGGGACACGCTCGGCGGCACGCTGCAGAACGACATCCTCAAAGAGTTCCACTCGCAGAACGAGTTCATCTACCCGCCCGAGCCGAGCGTGAAACTCGTCGTGGACACGATCGAGTTCCAGAGCAGGTTCGTCCCCCGCTGGAACAGCGTGTCGATCTCCGGCTATCACATCCGCGAGGCGGGATCGACCGCGATCCAGGAACTCGCGTTCACGATCCGCGACGGCGTGGAGTATGTCGAGGCGTGCCTGGAACGCGGCATGGACATCGATGAGTTCGCGCCGCGACTGTCCTTCTTCTTCAACAGCCACAACGAGTTCTTCGAGGAGATCTGCAAGCTCCGCGCGGCGCGCCGGATCTGGGCCCGCCTCATGCGCGACCGCTACGGCGCCAAGAGCCCCAAGAGCTGGCTCATGCGCACGCACGTGCAGACCGCCGGGTGCTCGCTCACCGAGCAGCAGCCGCTGAACAACATCGTCCGCGTCGCCTACCAGGCGATGGCCGGCGTGCTCGGCGGTTGCCAGAGCCTGCACACCGACTCGATGGACGAAACCCTCGGCCTGCCCACCGAGCAGGCGGTCACCGTCGCGCTCCGCACGCAGCAGATCCTCGCGTACGAGACCGGCGTGACGCGCACCGTCGATCCGCTCGGCGGCTCGTGGTTCATCGAGGAACTGACCGACAAGATGGAGGCCGGCGCGCTCGAACTCATCGACGAGATCGACCGCATGGGGTCGTACTCGGACTGGAAGGCCTCCGCGACGCGCGGCTCGACACCTCCGTCGCTCGTCGAGCACGAGGCGTACCAGCCGCGCCGCTCGTTCGGCAAGAGCGTCATCGCCGGCATCAACCGCGGCTACTTCCGGCGGCACATCGCCGAAGCGAGTTACCGCTTCAGCGAGGAGTGCGAGGCGGGGGACCGCATCATCGTCGGCGTCAATGCCTTCAGCGAGGGCTCCGAGGATCGCCCCATCGACATCCTGCAGATCTCGCACGAGGTCGAGGTCACCCAGTGCCGGCGCCTCGCGGAGTTCAAGTCGCGCCGGGACCCGGCGATGGTCAAGAGCGCGCTGGACCGCATCCGGCAGACCTGCCGCGCGGGCGACCCGGTCGCCGCGGGCCAGGGGCTCAACAAGTTCAACGTCATGCCCGCACTCGTGGACGGCGCGCTGGCCAACTGCACGCTGGGCGAGATGGTGCAGGCGATGGCCGACGCCTACGGGCGGTATTCCGGCGGACCGGAGTGGTGAGAGCCATGGCGCGGGTCGCCGGCGCTCGGAGCGACCGCCGCGGGTGATTGTTCGCCCCACAGATCACGACGCCCGTCACGCGGCGGTGCGGCGGCGCTACCATCGCCTCCCCCACTGTTTTCCACTGGTTCTCGCGGGAGTCCGCCATGAAGTCCGTCATCGTTCTGGGCGCCGGCAAGGTCGGCAAATCGGTCGCCGAACTGCTCCTGATCGCCGGCAAGGGCGAGTACAAGGTCACGATCTGTGACCACAACGAGCACCACCTGGCCGAGGCCGAGAGCAACCTCCGCCGCCTGAAGACACTCGTGAAGTTCCCGGTGGAGTTCGCGTCGCGCCGGCTCGACGTCTCGAAGAAGGACCAGGTGCGGGAAGCGCTGCGCGGGCACGACTACGTGATCTGCATGCTCCCCTTCAACTTCGTGCTGGGCATCGCCGAGATCGCCAACGAACTGGGCGTGAACTACTTCGACGTGACCGAGGACGTGGAGACGACCGACGCCGTGCGCGGCATCGCCGCGGGCGGCAAGGCCCGGGTCGCGCTCGTCCCGCAGTGCGGGCTGGCGCCGGGCTACATCGCGATCGCGGCGTACGACATCGCGCGCCAGTTCAAGACCGTCCACGAACTCACGCTCCGCGTCGGCGCGTTGCCGCAGTTCCCGACCAACCGCCTGAAGTACAACGTGACGTGGTCCACCGCCGGCGTGGTCAACGAGTACTGCGAGCCGTGCAACGTGATGCTCGACGGCCGGCGGGTGAAGGTGCCGGCCCTCGAGGGGCTCGAGCACTTCTCGTTCGAGGGCATCGAGTACGAGGCCGCGTACACCTCCGGCGGCGTGGGCAGCCTCATCGAGACCCTGGAAGCGGAGAAGAAAACCACCGGCGAGACGCGCATCGCGTACAAGACGATCCGCTACCCCGGCCACTTCGAGCTCATGAAGTTCCTGCTCCAGGACCTGCGTCTGGGCGTGGAGCATGCCGATCCCGGGCCCGGGGGGGTGAAGTTCGATCGATCGCTCGCGATGGGCATCCTCGACAACGCGGTCGCCCGCACGCTCCAGGACGAGGTGGTCGTCTTCGTCAACGGCGTCGGCATCGACAACGCAGGCATCCGGCGACAGATCAACTTCAAGCGCATCGTCCGCGCCACGACGATGTTCGGGCGCGTCTGGCCGGCGATCGAGCTCACCACCGCGGCAGGGGTGTGCGCCATGGTCGATCTGCACCGACAAGGACGCCTCCCCAAGACCGGCTTCATCCGTCAGGAAGAGTGCACGCTCGAGATGTTCAATCAGTCGCTCTTCGGGCTCGCGTACGAGAACCCGGACGCGATCGAGCCCTCCGTTCGGGCGGCGCACTGAAAACTGTGCGGGTCCAGCGACCTGAGAGTTATCGGCAATCCGTTTCTAACTTCATTTTCGACAAGGTATTACGGCGAACCAAATGCCCGACCTCCGGGGCGGCGTTCGGTTCGTGCGCGTCATGCTCCCCTTACCGGGTGCTTTTTTTTCATTCCAGTCCCCCAGAGGGTCAACCCTTGTCCAAGGCGGTCCGATGAAATGTTCGGAGGCCAATGGCATGAATCCCAGCAATCGTCCGGGAAACGCCGGACCCCTTGTCAGCGAGCTTGCCGCCGACCCGGACATGTCTGAGCTGGTCGAGATGTTCGTATCCGAACTCCCGGCGCGGCTGAAGGCGATGTCCGAGGCGATGGCGGGCGCGAACTATGAGTCGCTGCGGCGCCTGGCGCACCAACTCAAGGGCGCGGGAGGCGGCTACGGCTTCCCGTCCATCAGCACCGCCGCGGCGACGCTGGAGCGCTCGCTGCTCCAGTCTGGGCTCAACCCGCAGGGCAACGCCCAGGCGCTGGCCTCCATCAAGCGCGAACTGGACGAACTCGTGCAGCTGTGCAACCGGGCCCGCGCGGCCTGATCGTCGCGCGTTCGGTCGTAGATCCGGGGCGGGAACTCGTGTTCGGCGGGGCGGGGGTGTGCTCGGTGTCGGCTGGTGTTTCGCACGGCGGTCTCACGTGACGACGAACCCCAACGAATCTCTTCCGATCGTCATGCTCGTCGACGACTCCGTCGACGTGCACCGGCTCCTCCAAGCCCGGCTCAAGCACGAGCAGATCCGGCTGATCGGCGCGACGCGCGGCAAGGAGGCGCTCGAACTGGCCGAGCGCAGCCCGCCGGCGTGCATTCTGCTCGACCTCGACATGCCGGAGATGGACGGCTTCGAGGTCCTCCGGGCGCTCAAGGACCGCTCGTCGACGTGCAACGTCCCGGTCATCGTCCTTTCGGGGCTGGTGGGCAGCGAGGACAAGGTCACCGCCTTCGACCTGGGCGCCGTCGATTACGTCACCAAGCCCTTCGACCTGGCGGAACTGCGGGCTCGCCTCCGCGCCTGCCTGCGTCTGAATCAGCTCCTGCACCTGCTCGCGGAACGGGCCGACGTGGACGGCCTTACCGGCCTGGGCAACCGCGCTCACTTCAACAAGCGATGGGCCGACGAGGTCGCCGAGGCCCGGCGCTACGGACACCCGCTGTCGCTGGCGATGTGCGACGTGGACTACTTCAAGAAGATCAACGACACCTTCGGCCACCCCGCGGGCGACGAGGTGCTCCAGCGCCTCGCCAACCTCCTGCAGGCGGAGTGCCGCAGCCCCGACGTGCCGTGCCGTTTCGGCGGTGAAGAGTTCGCGCTCATCATGCCCAACACCTCGCCGTCGGACGCGGCAAAAGTCGCGGAGCGCATCCGCGAGGCCGTGGCCGAACTGACCTTCCCGCGTCATCCCGATTACCACGTGACGATCTCGATCGGAATCGCCGGCTCGGAAGCGGGCGCGGGCGAACTCTCCGCCGAGAAATGGCTCGAACAGGCCGACCAGACGCTCTACCAGGCGAAGCGGTCGGGGCGCAACCGGGTCTTGTGCACGAACGTCACGCCCTCGAGCCCGATGAAGCTCGCGGGCTGAGTCGTTCTCGCACCCCGCCACTCAGAACGGGATCGTCACACCGGCGTAGATCGCGACCGAGTCCCGCGCCGGGTTGCGCTCGTCGCCCTCGATCCGCCCGTTCGAGATGTGGTGCCAGCGCACGCCGACCATCCAGCGGGGACCCCGCGACTCGCCGTCGACCGACTCGTCGAAAGCCCGAGTGAACCCCAGGCCCAGGCGCGGCAGGAAGTTGAACCCCGTGCCGCCGTCGGGCACTTCGTCGAAGCCCGCGAGCAACCCGATGCCGGCATCGCCGAACACCGACCAGCGGTAATCCTCGGCGTGCAGGAAGTGCCAGCGGAAGAGAAAGACGCCCGAGACGCCGCCGGTGTCCTGCCCCTTCTGCGCGAAGTACCACGCGGCGGCCTCCAGCACGAACTCCACGTCGTCGACGATGAACCGCGACCACGCGACGTGCACGTTCAGATCGTGGTCCTCATCGAAGTTGTACGCGTAGAGCCCGCCGATGGTGAGCCAATCGGTCCCGGCCTGGCCGAACGCGCCGTGCTGCTGCGCGCTTTCCCGGCCCGGCTCCTGCTTGGTCGTTCCCGGCGCAGCGCGCGAGGGAGACGCGCCGGGCTCGCCGCCCTTGGGGGCCGGGTCGTCGAACACGGTCTCGGCGTCGTGCTGCGTGCGTTCGAGGACGAGGCTCGGCGCGACCACCGTCACGGCCGGCGCGAGCGCCGCGCTCGGGCCCGCCGTCGGCGCGACCGTCGAGGCGGTGTTGTTCAGCACGAGGGCCGGGACGGTGAGGCTCATCGCGCCCGCACCCAGCACCGGCGGGCCGCCCGCGGGGCATTCACCCGCGTAGGCCGCGGCGCACGCGCCGAGAATCGGGATGACAGCCCAAGCG
This sequence comes from uncultured Phycisphaerales bacterium, assembly GCA_937871415.1. Lineage (GTDB taxonomy): Bacteria > Planctomycetota > Phycisphaerae > Phycisphaerales > UBA1924 > JAHBK01. Next base: position 10,272 of record CALMQD010000170.1, read on the forward strand.
ACGCGCCGGTGGGCCGCGGTTGTCGGGCGCGGGCCCGCACCGAGCGGCGCCGACGGTTGGTGGCGGGCCGTGGATCGATGTGTGTGCATGGCCCAGAGGGTACACCAAGCGGCCCTACGGTTGCCCGTGCACACCGACAGCCGACAGCCCCCGCAAGATCCGCACTCGCCGCGGCCGTCTCCCGTTCAACCGGGCGCGGACGAGGTCCTGCAGGAACGGCTCCTCCGGATCGAGGAGACGGCGGGTTTCGCCGACCATCGAACCGAGCAACTCACCCGGGAAGTCCGCGAGATGAACACCCTGCTGGTCGAACTGCTCCAGCGCCTGGAACGCCTGGAGCGCCGAATCGATCGGCTGGCCGCGGATCACAACTCCGGTTCTGCCGCCGAAGCGGACCCCGGCAATGCCGAGAATGGCGATGGCGAACGGGCGTAGCACCGCCGGCACGCGCGGTGCTAAGGCTTCAGAAGCGACTGCCCATCCATCTCCGCCGGCTTGGGCAGGCCCATCATGTCGAGCGCCGTCGGCAGGATGTCGGCCAATCGCCCCCGCTGCTCGCGAGCGTTTGCATCGAACCAGCCGGCGGCGTCCCGGTCACCCCGCAGAGTCCTGCCCTTGAAGGCCTCGCCCACGACGAACAGCGGCACGTCGTAGACCGTGTGCGCCGTGTGCGGCGAGTTCGTCTCCGGGTCGAACATCTGCTCCGCGTTGCCGTGGTCGGCGGTCACGATCAATGAACCCGCCGGCTTGCGTGCGGCGACGGCGCCGATGATCCTCCCCACGCACTCATCCACGGTCGCGCAGGCCTTCACCGCGGCCTCGAGGTTGCCGGTGTGCCCGACCATGTCGCCGTTGGCGAAGTTCACCACGATGAAGTCCTCGCACTCCGGCGAGTTCAGGTGCGAGAGCACCGCGTCGCAGACCTGGGCCGCCGACATTTCGGGCTGCAGGTCGTACGTCGCGACCCTGGGGCTCTGCGGGTTCTCGCGCTTCTCGCCCGGGAAGGGCGCGTCGCGGTAGTCGTTGAAGAAGAACGTCACGTGCGGGTACTTCTCGGTCTCGGCGCAGCGCAGCTGCGTCAGCCCGAGCCGGGACAGATACTCGCCGCCGATGTTCACCATCTTCGGCGGCTTGGGGAACGCAACCTTGACGTACGGCGCCAGGAACTCGGCGTAACCGGTCATCGTCACGAAGTCGAGGTCCAGGCGCGGCCCGCGCGGGAAGCCCTTGCGCCCGCTGTCGGGCGAGGGCTTGACCTCGGGGCTGCTCTCGAAGCCCGGCAGCACAAACGCCGAGACGATCTCTCGAGGCCGGTCTCCTCGGTAGTTGTAGAAAATGACGCTGTCGCCGTCCTTGATGCGCGTCCGCATCGCGTCCTCGGGGTGGCGTCCGATCATGGTCGGTGTGACGAACTCGTCGCCCTTGAGGTTCTCGGCGGTCGGGCGCTCGTAGTACCGCTGCACGGCATACTCCGCCGACTCGACGACGCCGACGCGGTGCTTGACCCAGTCGCGCCCGGTCAGGCAGGCGTACGCCCTCTCGATCCGTTCCCAGCGGAAGTCCCGGTCCATTCCCCAGTACCGCCCCATCACCGACGCGACGAGCGACGCCTCACCCGCGATGCCCAGGCGCCGGCAACGGGTCTCGATCTCGCGCACGAACCCGAGCCCGGTGAACGGGCCCGTGTCGCGCCCGTCCATGAACAGGTGGATCGCGACGTCCGGCGCTTCGAGTTTCTTGCACAGTTCCAGGATCGCGTACAGGTGCGTGAGCAGTCCGTGCACGCCGGCGTCGGAAGCGATGCCGAGCAGGTGCACGTAGCCGCCGGAGGCCTTGGCGCGCCGGATGGCCTCGACGATCGGCGCGTTGCTGTGCAGTCTCGGCGCTTCGCCGCGGGGCCCGGGCCTGCATGCCTTGGTGATCGCCACCGATTCCTGGTCGACGACGCGTCCAGCGCCGATGTTCTGGTGCCCGACCTCCGAGTTGCCCATGGTTCCCTCGGGAAGGCCGACGTCCTCGCCCGAGGTCTTGATGAGCGTCCACGGGCACTCGCGCCGCAACCGGTCGGCCACGGGCGTCAAGCCGCGCTGCGACGCGATCTTGACCGCGTTGAAGGCGTCGTGGGACGGGTGGGGGTTCTCGCCCCAGCCGTCGCGGATGATCAGGACCAGCGGCGTATTGCGTAGACCGGTCGGTTTCGACATAGCCGCCAAGTGTAGTGGGCGACGCGAACCGCCCGACCGAGCGGGCCCCGGAGGGCGTCCGCTGCGCGCCCCGGCGCCATCGCCCGCGTGGCGCGCTCCGCTTCAGCCCGGTTTCACGCGGCGCTACGATGTTGAACGTTCATGGGACTCTCGCAACTCATCCGCGCTCGCTCGTCGCCACCGGACCAGACCCCTTCCGAGGCGCCCGGCCTCGTCCAGGCGTTGCCCCGCGGCTTTCCCGCGGTGCTCGTCGAGTACGTCCGCTCCTACAACCCCGCGACCGGCGGGTACACCAACCGGCATGCGCCCGACGGCGTGGACTACGCCAGCGTCGAGGTCGAGGTCGGCCTGCTCTGGCACGCCCTGACGCTGCTCCTGCGGCCGCGAAGAGTGCTGGAGACCGGCACCTACCGCGGGTTTTCGACGTGCTGTCTCGCGCATGCGCTCAAGGCGGCGCACGCCGACGACCCGCGGACCAGCGTCGTCACCATCGACCCCGAGCCGCGCAACCACCTGTGGATCGACACCCCGCTCGCCGACATCATCCGCTACATCCCCAAGACTTCGCAGGACGCGGCCCCGGAGTTTGCGGCCAGACTGCGGGTCGTCCGCGACAACGCGCGCGGGGGCGACGGCGGGCCGGCGCTCTTCGACCTGCTCGTCCTCGACTCGGACCACCACTACGACACCATCATCAGCGAGCTATCGCTCTTCGAGCCCATGCTCGAGGTGGGCGGGCACATCCTCCTGCACGACTCGCTGTACTACGACGGCGTCGGGCGCGCGGTCGAGCAACTCCGCGCTTCCGCACGCTTCGAGACGCTGACGCTCGATTCGCCCCGGACGCACGGCGTGCCCGGCTGCCGTCCGCCGGGGGTCACGCTCGTTCGCAAGGCCCGCGACGGTGAGCCGCTCGCGGCGGACCCGCGCTTCCGCGGGCTGCACGTGGGCGACCGGCTCCAGGCCGCGCTCTTGCGCGGAGCGCGATAGCCCGCGTCCGGTCAGGTGATGTTCGCCAGCACGTCGTCCCACTTCATCGCGTTGCCGGGCTCGCGGGCCTGGCTCCACTTGACCTTGCCCTTGCCGTCGGCGCTCTTGGCGACGACGACCGTGCCGCGCCGCGTGGTGTTCATGTCCGGCCAGTACAGGCCGTAGGCCTTGGTCACGGCACGGTGCTGGTCCGAGAGGAGCGTGTGCTCGAACCCCTCGGCCTGGGCCCAGGCCTTGAGCACGAACGGCGAGTCGCACGACACGCCCACGACGGTCGCGCCCTTGCGCTTCCAGTCGTTCATCTCACGCGTGATGCACTTCATCTCCGTCCCGCACACGCCCGTGAACGCGAACGGGAAGAAGCACAGGACCACGTCGCCCTTCTTGACGTTGTCGGAGAGCTTCCACTTGGCGCGGTTCTGGTCGTCAACTTCAAAGTCCGGCGCGATGGTCCCGGCGGTCAGCGGCGTGGTGGTCTTGATCGTGTCCATGCAAACCTCCTGCGTGTGAATCGTGTTCGGCGAGCGTAGCCGCGGCCCGTGCCGGTCAGCGCGCCGCTCCCTCTGGAACCGACGGACGATTGCGGACCAGAGGCTCTGGTCAAGGCCGC
>CALMQD010000171.1 GCA_937871415.1 uncultured Phycisphaerales bacterium
GGCGTCCATGGCAGGCTTGCTCGCGGACGCCGCCGATCCCTCGGCGGGGTGCACCCGCCGACGGGCTTCGTCCAGGTTGGTCTGGATCCGATCGTGCAGATCGAAATCGATCGGCGAGCAGAGCAGTTCGGCCCGTCTAAGCGAGAGCACCGCGGTCGCCAAGTCTCCCCGCAGCATGGAAGATGTGCCGAGGTTGTAGTTCAACTCGGCGCGGGAGCCTCGCGAGAGTGACCCGTCGGTGAGCGCGAGTCGGTAGAGACCGGCGGCTTTGTCGAGCTGTTCGTGCGCCCGCGCGGGCTCCGTGTCGAGCAGCGGGATCGCGCCGCGCACGAGTTGATTGGCCTGCTCGAAGCGGGAGGCCGCCGTTTGGTGAGCGCTGCTCGATTCGGCGATCGGGGACGCGTCCTGCGCCCGGGCAACCGGCGCGGACGTGATGCCGGCAACGGCCAGCACGATCCCGACGAAGGCTCCGCGACAGCATCGGCATCGGCGAGTGCTCATGCGTCCACCCCCGATTCTGCTGCAGGCTCCTGCGATCGATCGTCAGTCTTTCGAAGGTCGTGGTGCAGTTCTTCCAGTGCGCGGAGGGCTTCGTCGCTCGAGCCTTGGCGATCGCCGGGCGCAAACCGCCGCATGTCGCTGACCACAAGAGCCTGCAAGGCGCTCAGCGACGCCGGTGACAGCCGCGCTTCCAGTTGCTCCGCGAGTTCCGCGAGCGTGGCGCTCTGGGCAGGCCGGTCGGCGGCAACCGCCAGGTACCGAGTGATCGCGTGGATCTTGCGGGATCCAGCATCCCCGCGGGCCCGGCGGATCTCGCGGCGCGCGACGCGGTACGCCCGGGCGAGCCGGGCGCGGGGTGACTGGCCGTGCATCGCACGCCGGAGCTGAACGCCGGTGAGCGTCCCCAACGCGACGAGCGGGCCGAGGGCGACCAGCCCGAGTACCGGCGTCGAGCGCCAATCTTCCAGCCACCCGGCGCCGGCGCCGCGGTGCGTGATGGGCCCGGTCGCCAATGCGGCAAGGCCTCCGGGGAGAGCCGCCGGCGCCGCTGCGACCGAGCTCTGGTCGCCGTCTGCTTCGGGTTCATCGTCTCCCGAGATGGTGGTTCCCGGGCGCACCGAGATCTTCATCGGCCCGGTCTCGGCCCGCTTGTACCGCCGTTCCGCGGGATCGAAATACGAGAAGCCGATCGAAGGCAGCGTCTGGATCTCCGCCGAGCGGGCCCGCACCTGAGCCTCGTATGTCGCTGCGCCCGAGGTGACCGTCGGCAACAGCGGCTCTCGCGTGAACTTGAGGCGCGGGTCCGAACCGAGCTGGGAAGCGATATCGAGCGGCGGCAGGAGCGATAGGGGCTCGGGCCCGGTCACTTTCAGCACGAGCGACATCGGTTCACCGACGGAGACGCTCGCCGGGGAAACGCCGCCCTGCAGTGCATAACGACCCACCAGCCCGGTGAAATCCGCCGGCCGCCCCTGAACGGGCAGGGGCGAAACGGTCAGTTCGATCGGTGCACTCTGCGTGTACTCGCGTTGAAGGATCGAGCGATCGTCCCAAGGGGCATCGCCGAAGCGCGGCGGGCGCTCGCCGACGACCGCCTGGAAGTCGATCCGGACCGGTCCGACCATCAACTTCCCCGCCTGTCGCGGGATGAGTACACGACGGATCGTGAGGGTGTCGACCGTGTCGCTGCCGACGACGCGTTTGGAGAGTTCGCCGACGGCCTGCTCTCCGTTGATCTCGAGTTCGACGAAGTGCCCGTCGGTAATGCCGCGGCGCGAGCCCGGGGGCCTGGGGTCGGGCCCGCTGACCATCTCGATCCCGGGGGGCACCGGGAAGCCCATCCGAAAGCCGCGGATCGGTTTGGGGATGAGCCACGTCAGCGTCATCGCGATCGGCTGACCGACGAAGGCGTCGGCGGACTCTAAGGCGATTTCCAGCCGGAAGTCGGGGTCGAATGCCGGCTCGGTCACGCGGATCGTCACCGCGCCGGTGGTGTAGGTGGCGCCGTCGACGGTGACTTTCACCGGCGGAACGATCAGCGTCCCCGCCTTCTGCGGGACGATCTGATAGACGTACGCCGTCGTGATATCCGAGCGAGACGTCACGCGCCCGTTCTCGACGCGGACGAACGACGACGAGCGGTCCTGCTGGCCGCGGTATTCGACGGTGGCGCCCTCGATCTCGATCCTGGGCGGTTCGGCGTTCTTGCTGCCGTTCACGACGATCTCGAGGGGGAGCGTATCGCCGGCATAGCCCGAGGCCGGCGCGCGGGCCTCGACGGAAACGCCCGAACCCCGGTCGCGCGCGTCGGCGGTGTTCTGTGCCCACGCCAACGGCGGCGCACCGGCGCTGACCACGGCGCAAGCGATCGCCGCCACCCGCACGCATGTGCTCAACCGGATGCGAGCGCGAAACGGGATGAGACTCGCCGTGATCACCAGTCCTTCTCCACGTCGGGATTGCGCCCGCTCTGCAGCCGGCGCAGACGCTCGAGCAGCAGCCGCTCGCGCTGTTCCTTGTTCAGGATCTCCGCCGCTGCGGCGCTGAACGCCTTGCCCGCGGGCACGCCCTGCTGTCCCTTGAGCGGCTGTCCCTGAGCGGCCTGGGGCTGTGGCGTTTCGCCCTCGGGTGGCTTTTCATTGTCGAGCGTCGCGCTCTGAGCGATCTCCCGTG
>CALMQD010000172.1 GCA_937871415.1 uncultured Phycisphaerales bacterium
AGCCGCACGTTCCTGTCGCGCGTCTTCGGCTCGCGACGACCCGTGAGCCAGATGCTGGCCCACCTGGTCGAAGGCGAAGAACTGACGAGCGACGAGATCGAAGCCTGCCGCCGGCTGCTCGATCGCGCGGAGGAACGCCAGAAGGGCGACGGAGTGAAAGGCGGTGGCGCGTGAGCCTTGCCGACCTGTCGTTACGCATCGAACAACTCCCCTTGCTCCTGGTGTGGGAGTGCATCCTCGACGCTTCGCTCGCCGCGGGTCTGGTGTGCCTGCTCGCGCTCGCGCTGCGGCTCGTGGCGCGCGACCGCGTGCGGGCGTGGGTGTGGTGCGTGCTGTGGATGATCATCCTCGTGCGCCTCGTGCTGCCGTGGACGCCCACTTCGGCGCTGAGCGTTCAGAACGCCGCCGGCGCCGCCGCGCGCCAGATCGGCGCGCCCCAGGCTTCCAGCCTCCGGTCGTGGCTGCTGAGTACCGGGGGCGCTTCGGGCATCGACGGCCCCGTCCCCACCGCCAGCGCCGGACGCGTGGTAAGCGGCTTTGTGAGCGGCCGCGGCCCCGACACCCCCGCCCCCACTTCCGGCCGGCGCGTACAAACGGCGGACGGCTTTCCGCCCGCTCATTCCGACACGGCTCAGTCGGCCCAGTCCTTCGCCGCCGGGACCATCCAACCCGCTCCCGGTGCCTCGGTCTGGACTCGCCTGTCGTCCGTCCTCCTCGCCGCAACGCTCGTGTGGCTCGTCGGCGCCGGTGTCATCGCGTCGCGCCTCGCGCGTGCCTATGTGCAGTCCCGCCGCATTGTCGCGGCCTCGGAGCCCGTGACCGATCCCGCACAACTGAATCTCCTGGAGCACTGCCGGCGCTCGATGCGCGTGTCGCGGGTCGTCGCCCTCCGCCGCGCGCCCGCCTCGGGCGAGGAGCACGGCGCGTGCGTCGCCGGCGTCTTCCAGCCCGTCATCGTGCTGTCGCGCGACGACGCGGGGCTCTCGACCGCCGAACTCCGCAGCGTCCTGCTCCACGAACTCGCGCACGTGCGGCGATGGGACCTCCTCACCGGCTGGCTCTGGGGCGTGGCGCTCGCGCTGCACTGGTTCAATCCGCTGGTCTGGGCCGCCGCGGCCTGCATGCGCCGGGACCGCGAGGTCGCCTGCGATCAGGCGGCCCTCGAGGCCCTCGCTTCGCCCGAGCGCCTGGGATACGGGCGCACGCTCGTGAAGATCGCCGAGAGCGTCCTCACCCGCGCCCGCGTGCAGCCGCGCCCCGCCCTCATCGCTTCCGTGGTCGGCATGGGCGGCATCGGTGAAGTGAGCGGCGCCGCCCGGCCCACGCCGCGCCGTTCCCGGTGGGGGCGCGTGTTCAACAAGCCACACCCCGCGCCCGGCGCCAACGACCCGCGATGGGTCCACGGCGCCCGTGCGCACCTGCACAGGAGATGCACGATGATCACCCGATTCCGGCCCACCTCACGCTGGTCCAACGTCGCGGCGCTGGGCGCCCTGAGCCTCGCGGCGGTCGCGGGCCTCACCGGGCCCAGCGCGCTGGCCCAGCCGCGGGACTCCGGCGCCAAGCTCCACATCGTGGACTCCGACCAGACCCGGTTCGAGTTGTACTTCAAGCCGTACAAGAAGAACGAGGCCGGGCACGTCGCCGTGAAGAACGTGGAACTCGTCGCCATGCCGCGGTACCACGGCGTGAACGAGGACGGCACGGAGCGCACGATCGACTCGCGCTTCACGCTCGTGGTGCAGGACGCCGCCGAGCGGTTCTGGCCCGTGATATGCCGCCTGAGCAAGAAGGACGCCGCGGGGCTTTACGATGCGCTCGACCAGGCCGCCAAGATGCGGCTCGACGCCAAGCAGTTCGCCGGCAGGCTCGCCCGGGGCGACGCCCAGAAGCAGACCGACATCCTCGCCGAGATCCTCCAGGCCGAGCGCGACCGCGGCCCGGCGGTCTTGAACATGCGCCACGGCGCGGTCGCGCTGCAGGACGGCAACATGGCC
>CALMQD010000173.1 GCA_937871415.1 uncultured Phycisphaerales bacterium
ATCGCGCCGGCGAGACCATGCAGGAAAAGTACGACCGCGTGACGCGCGAGATGCTCGAACAGTACGGCGTGCGCGTGCGGAAATGGCGATCGGGGATGACCGGGCTTGCGTGGTACGTCACCTACCGCGACGGCTCGATCCAGCGGCTCATCGAGGCGCCGCGCCCCAGGGGGCCGATGTCCGCCGCTGTCTTCCTGCACGAGATCGGGCACCACGCCATCGGGTTCGACACCTACAAGCCCCGCTGTCTCGAGGAGTACCACGCCTGGCGGTGGTCGCTGGAGCAGATGGAGTTGCTGGGCCTCAACGTCACGGATCAGGTCCGCCTGAGGATGCACCAGTCGCTGCACTACGCGGTGCAGAAAGCCCAGCGCCGCGGCATCAAGCAGGTGCCGGTTGAACTCCACCCGTTCCTCGAAAAGCCGCGCCGCTCGCGGGAGAAGTCGCGGGCGACGACGAGGGCCTGAGACGCCGCGCCGGCCTCAGCCCCCAAAAAAACACCCGGCGCCCTGCTCACATTCGCAGGACGCCGGGCCTCGTGGGGTGAACAGGGTTGTGCCGGCGCGCCACGGGCCCGCGCCGGGTGGGGATCAGTTGTCCAGGATGCCCGTCCAGTCCGGGCAGTTCGCCTCGTTCCGCCAGTGCTGCATATCGCGTAGCTGGTCGCGCGTGCCCGGGATCAGCGTCATCCGCGACACGCTCCCGTCGAACATGACCGTGATCGCGTGCTTGTTGTGCCGCAGGTCCAGGTCGCCGAACCAGTCCGCGTTGCGCGTCGGGTCCCAGGCGACCGACTCCTGGTCGTAGTAGTTCCGCATGTTCACGAAACGGGGCGGTCGGACGAGGTACGACCCGTCGACCTTTTTCGTCACCGTCGAGCCGCCGCCGATCGTCGGCCCGGCGCTCGCGTCCGCCGTGCGTCCCGACGCAAAGATGATGACCCGCGACGGGAAGTCGATCTGGTCCGTGCGCCGCACCGCGGTCGTTCGGCAGGCGCTCGCGACGTTCCCGTCGCACGCCGCGAGCACGCTCTCGCTCATGTCGTTGATCCCGAACGTCGGGCTCGACGAAAGCGCGAAGTGCCGCGACGACATGTCCTCGGTCGCGGGGTCCTCCGGCTTGGCGAGGAACTCGCTCAGGCGCTCGCGGTTCATGTACATCCCGCGCCAGTCGTAGTTATTGACGTACGGCGCGATGCGCCACGGGTACCGCGACGCCGTCGAGTAGTTGGTGATCTGCCGGTTCTTGTCGTCGAACACGGCGACCAGGCCGCGTTTGGCCGGCTGCAGCGGGTCCTGGGCTTCGCCGAGGTCCACTTCCTCCGGGCGCAGCAGGCCGGGCAGGATGTGCGTTTTGTTGTCGTTGGCGTATGCGTGGTAGGCGACGGCGAGCTGCTGGCCCATCGCCATCTCCGCGACGGCGCGGGCGCTCTCTCGCGCGCCCTTGAGCGCGGGGAGAAGGATCGCCACGAGCAGCCCGATGATGACGATGACGATGAGCAGCTCCACGAGCGTGAATGCGTTGCGGAATGTTCGAGCGATGGTCATTCGTGCCTCCGGAGGGTGGAACGCATGTGTCGTCGATTTCCACGAGCGGGACGGGGACGGTTCAAAGCGGGAACGGACGGACAACCGGCTTGGCCCGGTCAGCCGCAGGAGCGCGGATCGAACGTCGCCGGCGCGAACCAGCAGTCGAGGAACTGGAACAGGTCGGCGACGCCCCAATCGCCGCTCCCGTCGAAGTCCGAGGATTCGTCCTGCGCAAACCAGGCGTCGAGGAACTGGAACAGATCGGAGACGCCGACCGCCCCCGACTGGTCGAAGTCGCAGATGCAGTGCCGGTGAACGATGTCCACCGCGACGTCGTCGAAGTAGGCGTTGGGCCCGATGAGCGTGACACCCGTCAGCGGCCCGAGCGAGCGCCCGTTCTCGTCCTGCGTGTCGTTCGTCGCTTCCAACTGGAAGATCGAGCCCGTCGCCGGAACAGGCACCTCCACCTCCGCGAACAGCCCGTGGAAGATCACACGCGCCTGGCCGGGCGCGGGCGACTCATCGCGAACGAGCACCGTGACGTGGTACGACTGGCCCCCGGCAATATCCGACACATCCCAGGTGATGTCGTCGCGCGTGTTGGTCAAGTGCAGCCACTTGCCCGGCAGAGCGCCCGACAGGGCATCCGTCGTCACCTCGAACACCGGAACAGGGAACCCCTGCCCCGAGAGTGTGTGCGAAAACCGCTGGTTCGACGGCACCACGCCGAGCTCGAAATCCTCCGTCTCGAGCACCGGGTGGGCCATGGCGGCTGCCGCGCTGAGCGCCAAAGAGCAGCCGAACATCAGGCTGGTTCGATATCGTGTCATCGGGGGCTCCTTGTCGCGGGGCGAAAATCCCGGTACTCTGTGGTCAGTCTTGCCCGGCTTCGTGGGAAAAATGCTTCGCCTAAGACCATTCTCGTGATACTCTGATATCGTCCTCAGGACACTCTGAGGCACAATATGCCACATCGAGTTCGTCTTGTCAAGGGGTATTCACCGTGGCGGATTTCGGACCTGCAGACGCTTCCACGGAAACCGGTGCCTGGAGCATGGTTTCCATTCCCGTCCCCGGCCGGGCCGTCAAGCCCCTGAGCCAGGTCGAACTCGACAAGTGCGCCCAGATGGCTCGGCGTGTCCAACAGGTACTCCTGGACCTGTTCAAGGCTCTCCCCGAGCACGCCCGCTCAGCCACCGGCATGTCGCGGCACCTGGAGATTGTCCGGAACACCTGCCAGCGCATCGTCACCGGGCTCAGCGACGACACCCCCAGCGCCGCCACCCTCGTCAAACTGCCGGGGATTGAGGGCCTCCGCCACTTCATCCGCGCCGTCGAGTCCCGCGGTGCCGACCGGACCGACGTCGCCACCGCCGACGCCACGATCGAACTCCTGCACGGCCTGTTCCGAGAACTCGGCGGCAGCCAGCTCCGACTGGTCGACCGCCTGAAAGCCACCGCCCTGGATCCGGGCGCGGGCGAATCGCGCCTCGAGGCGGACGAGAGGGCGCGCCAGGCTCACTTCAACGCGTCGTCGATGCTCGCGAACTCCTATTGCGACGCCGTCGTCGACGTGAGCCTGTACCACGCCTTTGTCGACGGCAACAACGTGCACCGGGAGCGCATCAGCGCCACCGGCTATGTGAACCGCGTCGCGCGGCCGGGCGCTGCGCCGCTCGCGATCTATACCGCCGTCCGACGCACCGACACCGGCATGCCCCAGGGCGAGGCACGCTTGCTCGACCAGTCGGTTCCCGGGGGCATCATGCCCGCCGCGCTCCTGCCACAGTTCTCGACTTCCCCGATGCCGATGGCGACGACGCGCGCGGGCACGGGGGAACTGCGCACGGTGATCGACTCCAAGGCCGCCAACTCGGGACGTCCGATGACGGTCGTCGGGTCGTCGCGCCTCATCAGCGAGGTCCCGCTGTCGGAAAAGAAACCCACCCCGCCGAAGGACAACTGGGTGGAGATCTCGACGCCCGCGCGCCGGCTGGTGATGGACATCTACATGCACCGCGACATCGCCGCGATGTGCGTGCCGAGCATGGAAGTGCTCCTGACCTACCCGCCAACGATCCTGCGCGACCGCTGGTGCGCCACCCTGTCCAACCCGCCCCGTCTCGAACTCCTGGGACTCGGACTCGAACGATCCGGCTCGACGGCGTTCGCGCAGCACGCGGCGCTCACCGCCCATCTCTTCGAGCAGTCGGGCTGGAATCCGCACGATTTCGTCGGGTACCGGTGCGACACCACGTTCCCCATCTGGCTCGCGCACTACAACTTCAACACGCACTTCAATGAACCCCGCCCCGCGGCCGAGCCCGAGCCGCACGGCTAAGCACGACCCGTCCACCTCTTGGACGTTTTTTCCGCGCGGCGCAGCGCTCCCGAGGCCGCCCCGCGCACCTGCGCAGGGCTGTTGCTTGTGCCGCGATCGCCCAGGGCGGACACCCCGCGGGGCCCGCCCGTTCGACC
>CALMQD010000174.1 GCA_937871415.1 uncultured Phycisphaerales bacterium
GGCCGATGGTGTGTCCAGCGTCCCCGCTCGCTCAGGGCGGCGCGGGGGCCATTCGTGCGGGTCGGTCGTCTCTGCCGGAAAGGGTCTCAGGCATGACACCTCGTGCGCGGCTGGGGCCGCACGATCTCTTCGACCTCCACACGCGGATCGACCGCATGCTGGACGAGTCCGGCGTGGAGACGCAGCCGCGCGTCGCGCTGCGCCTGATCGAACTGGCGGGCGATTCCAACGCCCAGCTCAAGGACTATGCCGAGATCGTGAAGGCCGACGCGGCGCTGACCGGGCGCATTCTGCGTCTGGCGAACTCGGCCTTCTATGCGCAGCGCACCGAGGTCACGCGCCTGGACCGGGCGCTGGTGCTCCTGGGGGTCGAGCGCACCAAGGCGATCACGCTGGGCTTCTACATCTCGCGGTCGCTCATGAGCGCGGGGTCGCGCGAGCTGAGCCGCCGCGTCTGGGGCCAGAGCCTGTACCGCGCGAGCCTCGCGTCGGCGCTGGCGAAGATGGAGTGCCCGGCGCTCGCGCCCGAGGCGTACATCATCGGCCTCATGCTCGACGCCGGGGTGCCGCTGATGGCGCGTTGCCTGGGCGAGTCGTACGTGCGCCTGGTCGAGGAGACGCCCTCGCCGGTGGCGATGTACGCCAAGGAACTGCAGTCGCTCGAGTTCACGCACGTGGACGTCGCGGAGGCGCTGATGCGCCGCTGGCGCATGCCGGCGATGCTCGCCAAGCCCATCATGTGGCACCACACGCCCCCGAGCGTGGACAAGGCGGGCGATTCCCTCGGGCAACTGCACCGCGTGGCGTACTTCGCCGGCGCCGTGCAGCTGGGCGACGGCTACGTCCCCGAGACGCGCAACCACCTGCCGACGATGGCGGGACGCCTGTTCGAGATGGCCCCGAGCGGGCTCGACAGCGTCGTCGCCGGCGCCAGCCGTGAATACGCCGCGACCATCGGCGTCTTCGCCAACGAGAGCCCCCCGGGCTCGACGGAATCCGAAGCGGAGCGGCTCGAGACCGTCTCCGACGCGGTCCACTGCCAGCTGGTCGAGATCATGGACGAGCAGTTCGGGCGCTCGACCCGCATCGAGGCCCGCGGCGGGCCGGAGAAGCTCGTCATCGACGGCCTGCTCTTCGACATCGAGCCCTCGCGCGACGGCGAGGTCGTCACGTACATCTCCTCGCTCGCGGGCGAGCGCCTGATGTCGTGCGTGGTGCGCCCGCAACAGGAGTCGGCCGCGACCATCAAGCGCCTGCTGGGGCTCGAAGAGGTCGACGACGAAGAGGTCGACAACCTCGTGAAGGTCATGCGCGGGATGGCGGCGTAAGGGGCACGCTCAGGCTCTTCCGTCCCGGCGCATCGTCGCGCGCCAGCGACTCCAGGATCTCGGCGATCGCGTGGCGCTGCCCGGGCCACATGAAGCACCCGCTCGCCGCGTCCCGCGCGTCGCGCTCGTCCACCCACCGGCAGTCCGAGTGCTCGCTGTTGAGCACCGGCCGGAACGCCGCCGGGACTTCCAGCGCAAACCGCGGCGAGAGGACGACCGCGTCGATCGCCGGCACAAAGAACGGGTGCACCTGCTCCAGGGCCCAGAAGCCCCGCGCCCGCGCCGGGTCGGCCAGGTGCGAGGGCGTCAGCCCCAGTTCCTCGTGCGCCTCACGCAAAGCGCAGGCGACCGCCGTCTCCCCGGCGTCGATGTGCCCCATGACCGGGTGCCACGTGTTGTTGAGCGGTTCCTTGCTGCGGAGCAGTTGCAGGAAGTACACGCGCGGGCGCGTCGGCGCGCCCAACTCCCCTTCCATCATCGCGCCCGATCGGGCCGCGTGCGAGCCGCGACCTGCGAACAACGGCGATGGAGGCCCCTCGCCCGCGCGCACCCGCGCGAACACGTACACATCCACGATGTCGGAGCGGATCCGCGGCCCGGGGAGAGCGCCCGGGCCCATGCCAAGGCCGCCGGGGGTGGCGGGATTGTGTCGGAACCCGTCCGGGCCGCGATCGGGGGTGCTCATGGAGAACGGTACGACGACGCGCGGCGCGCCCGCCAACGATCCTGCTTCGGAGTCGATGGGCCCGGCGCTTCCCGCCGGGCGGCGACCCCGAGCAAGGGAAGCGACCCATGAGCAAGCATTGGCGCAGGGTGTGGGGCTGGTGGCTGGTGCTGGCGTTGTGGGGCGCAGCCCCCGCCGCGCTACGAGCCCAGGATGCGGCGCACGCGCCGGACGGGTCCAAGCCGGCCGCGGCGGATTCCGGGCAGCCCGGCCGGCCCGCGATCCAGGCGAGTGATCTCGCGGGCGCCTGGAGCGGCGCGATTGCCCTCCCGGGCATGTCGCTCCGCATCGGCGTGCAGTTCACACTCGACAACGCCGGCGGCCTGAAGGGTTCGGTGAGCATCCCGCAGCAGGGGGCCAAGGGCCTGCCCCTGGAGCCGATCACGCTCAACGCTTCATCGGTCCGCTTCGTGCTCAAGGGCATCCCGGGCGATCCGACGTTCGACGGATCGCTCGACACCTCGCGCCCGCCGCAGGAGCAGGAGATCGCCGGCAAGTTCACGCAGGGGGACATCCAGACGACGTTCTCGCTCAAGCGCGGCGAACTGGCCCCGCGGCTTCGGAAGCAGGACCCGCGTCCGCCGTTCCCCTATGAGATCGAAGAGGTGAAGGTGCCGGCGGGCGCGCCCGACAACGCGTTCACCCTCGCGGGCACGCTCACGGTTCCCAAGGGTCCGGGCCCGTTCCCGGCGGCGGTCCTGATCACGGGCTCGGGCGCGCAGAACCGCGACGAGGAGCTCATGGACCACCGGCCGTTCCGCGTGCTGGCGGATCATCTGACTCGCGCGGGCATCGCGGTCCTGCGCTGCGACGACCGCGGCTTCGCCGAGTCCGGCGGCGAGTTCACCGGCGCGACCACCGCCGACTTTGCCGACGATGCGCTCGCGTGCGTCGCGTTCCTGAAGAAGGACCCGCGCATCGGGCCCGTCGGGCTCATCGGCCACTCCGAGGGCGGGCTGGCGGCCCCCATGGCCGCGGTCAAGGCCGGCGAGCACGGCGGCGTCGCGTTCATCGTGCTCCTGGCCGGGCCCGGCGTGCCGGGTGTCGAACTCATGGAGCGTCAGAACGAACTCATCGCCCTGTCGAGCGGCGCCACGCCCGAGGGGGCGCGGGCCCTGGCCTCGCACGCCGCCGAACTCTTCCGCGCCGTCGTCGCCGACAAGGGCGAGGACGAACTGCGAACGCTGGCGACGGAGTTGGTCAAGGCGCAGCACGGCGTGATGGGCGGCGGCGTCGAGGCGCCCGCCGACCTGAGCGACAACGAGAAGAAGGCCGTCGAGGTGCAGATCGCGACGCTGCGCTCGCCCTGGTTCAAGCGTTTCCTCTCGACCGACCCGCGCGACATCCTCGAGAGGGTGACCGTGCCCGTGCTCGCGGTGAACGGCTCGCTCGACGTGCAGGTCTCGGCGGACGAGAACATCCGCGGCATCGAGCAGGCTCTCCGCCGCGCGGGGAACAAGGACGTGACGACCCGAGTCTTCCCGGGGCTGAATCACCTGTTCCAGCGCTGCGTCGATCTCGAGACCTTCGACCCCAAAGACCCGGCGCGCTGGAGCAAGGGCGCGGTCTCGTGGTACGCGACCAACCCGGAGACGATGAACGACGACGTGATGAAGTTCGTGCAGGAGTGGATCGTTCAGCGCTTCCCGACGCCCGCGCCGGGCGCGCCCGACCCGTCCGGCCAGGGCGGGCGGTGAGAAATCACGCCGCCGCGCGATCCCGGGCAATCCCCGGGCCGTACGACGTGCGGACTCGAGGGGGGCGGGGCGCGGCGTCCGGTCGTCTTTACGACCGGTAACTGCCCGTTCGGCGGCGCTCCGCGGAAGCGACCGGGCCTCGCGGCACCCGTAGACTGGGTGCGGGTCCGAAGATGGTCGATGAAGAGGGCTTCGCGGCGCGGCGCCCGCGGCGTCCGAACGCGTGCCGAACCCCAACCCAGAGGATCGCTCTCCATGTGCGGAATCGTCGGCTACGTCGGCTCCAAGCCCGCCAAGCGCCTGCTCATCGAAGGCCTCAAGCGCCTGGAATACCGCGGGTACGACTCCGCGGGCGTGGCGATGCTCCTGCCCCCGGGCTCGACGCCCGACTCGGGAAGGATCGCCGTCTGCCGCGCCGTCGGGCGCGTGAGCGTGCTGGAAGAGAAACTCGACGCCGAGACGGCGCAGCGCGAGCGCGCCGGACGACCCGGGCTCGACGGCACGGTGGGCCTGGCGCACACGCGCTGGGCGACGCACGGCGGCGTGACCGAGGTCAACGCGCACCCGCACAAGGACGACCGGCACGGGCTGGTCGTCGTGCACAACGGCATCATCGAGAACTACGCCGCCCTCAAGACCTACCTCAAGGAGAAGGGTCACGTCTTCGCCTCCGAGACGGACACCGAGGTCCTCTCGATGCTCATCTCGGAGCTCTACGAGGGCGATCTGGAGCGTGCCGTGCAGGCGGCGCTGCGTGAAGTGACCGGCGCCTACGCCATCTGCGTGATCTGCGAGAAGGAGCCGGACGTCATGGTCTGCGCCCGCAAGGGCTCGCCGCTGATGGTCGGCATCGGCGACGACGAGTACATCGTCGCCAGCGATCCCTCGGCGATCATCGCGCACACGACGCAGGTCTTCACGCTCGACGACTACAACGTGGTCAAGATCACGCGGGCTTCGGGCGGGCGTCCGGGCGAGCTTCGCACCTCCACCATCCACAACGTGCCCGTCACTCCCAAGATCGTGCAGCTCGAGATGGACCTCGAGCAGATCGAGCTCGGCGGATACGAGCACTTCATGCTCAAGGAGATCTTCGAGCAGCCCAAGAGCCTGCGCAACTGCATGAGCGGGCGGTTCGACGCCGTCGATGGGCGCGTCGTGCTCGGGGGCCTCTCGAAGTACACGCGCGAACTGACCCGCGCCAAGCAGATCATCCTCACGGCCCAGGGGACCGCCCTGCACGCCGCGATGATCGGGCGCTACCTGCTCGAGGACCTCGCCAAGGTCCCGGCGCACACCGAGTACGCCAGCGAGTTCCGCTACCGCAACCCGATGATCGAGGAAGGGACGGTCGTGATCGCGGTGAGCCAGTCGGGCGAGACCGCCGACACTCTCGCGGCCCTGCAGGAAGCCTCCGACCGCGGCGCGCTTTCGCTGGGCGTGGTGAACGTGGTCGGATCGTCGATCGCGCGGATGACCGACGCCGGCGTCTACCTCCGCGTGGGGCCCGAGATCGGCGTCGCCAGCACCAAGGCCTTCACGGGCCAGGTCTGCGTGCTGACCATGATCGCGATGTTCATGGCGCGCCGGCGCTTCATGAGCCCCGACCAGTGCGCCGACCTGCTCCGCGAGATGGAGCAGATCCCCGCGAAGATCGAGCGCATCCTGGAGCAGGCCCCGCGCATCCGCAAGGTCACCGAGAAGTACGTCGAGCGCGAGAACTGGCTCTTCCTCGGGCGCGGGTACAACTACCCCACCGCCCTCGAGGGCGCGCTCAAGCTCAAGGAGATCTCCTACATCCACGCCGAGGGCATGCCCGCGGCCGAGATGAAGCACGGGCCCATCGCTCTCATCAACGAGGGCATGCCCGCCGTCTTCATCGCCAACAAGGGCCGCCAGTACGAGAAAGTGCTCAGCAACATCCACGAGGTCCGGGCCCGCGGCGGGCACGTCATCGCCGTCGCGACCGAGGGCGACGAGAAGATCAAGGAGCACGCCCAGGACGTGCTCTACATCCCCGACGTCCCCGAGCCCCTGAGCCCGATGCTGGCCGTGGTGCCGCTCCAGATCATGGCGTACTACGCCGCGCTCGCCCGCGGGCACGACGTGGACAAGCCCCGCAACCTCGCCAAGAGTGTGACGGTCGAGTAGCGTCCCATCGGAGCTGTCGGCCAGAACGCCGGAAGTGTGATCCTCATTTGCAGCCAGCGCAAGAATTCGTAGGCTGTGTATATGTCGACGAATGACACGCAAGAATCGTCCGGCAAAGCGTCGTTCAATAGTGGTGCCGGTCGATGCATTC
>CALMQD010000175.1 GCA_937871415.1 uncultured Phycisphaerales bacterium
CCAACCGGCCGAAGATCTACGACGTGCCCGTACACCAGGCCCCCGCACTCTCGGCGGTCTATTCCGATCCCCCGCTGCCCGAGACGCGACTCACCGCCAACCTCGAGGTCGCCAAGACCGCCGACTCGAAGTTCATTCAGGGCTGGTTCCACCGCGTCTGGGAGCGCAGGCCGCTGAAGTTCTCCCTCCTGGTCGTGCTGGCGGTCGCAGTGGCGTCGCTTTTCGAGATTGTTCCGACGTTCCTCATCAAGAGCAGCGGGCCGACGAGCGCGAGCGTCCAGCCGTACACGCCGCTGGAGTTGTACGGGCGCGACATCTACATCGCCGAGGGCTGCTACAACTGCCACTCGCAGATGATCCGCCCGCTCTGGGAGGAGAAGAAGCGCTACGGCGAGTTCAGCAAGCCGGGCGAGTTCGTGTACGACCATCCGTTCCAGTGGGGCTCGCGCCGCATCGGGCCGGACCTGGCGCGCGAAGGACTCATCAACCCGAGCGCCGACTGGCACCTGCGCCACTTCAAGAATCCGCGCGACATCAAGCCCGAGTCGATCATGCCGACCTACGGGCACCTGTTCGACCAGGCGATCGACTTCGACGCGGCCGAGTCGCGTGTCCGGGCGATGGCGATGCTCGGCGTGCCGTACGGCGATGCGGTGAAGAAGGGTGCGGCCGCCGAGATGGCGCGCACGCAGGCCAGGGCGGTCGCGGCCGAGGCCGAGAATCAGTCGCCCGGTTCCTACAAGAACCTCGACGACAAGAAGATCGTCGCGCTCATCGCCTACATCAAGCGCCTGGGCACGGATCTGTCCAAACCGGCGCCCGCCCCCGCCGCGCCGGTGACGGCGTCGGGTCCGCAGGCCCCGAGGACCGAGCCGGGCAAGCCCGAACGGACGATCTCGTCACGCTGACCGAGGACCGCCAAACGCACAGGAGCGCTCCCATGTCCGAACTCATGAGCTCGTTCAAACTGACGACGTACCCGATCGTGGCGCTGGTGCTGTTTCTCGGCGCGTTCCTCGCGGTTTGCGTCATGATCTTCCGCAAGTCCGGCCGGGACTCGCTCCGCCACGCCGCGAGTATCCCGCTCTCGGATGCGCCGACCCCGCCGTGTTGCGACCGGTGCACGCAGACCGGCGGTTCATCGGCGCCGGACTGAGTCCCCCACTCCTCGACCCGTTCCACAACCGTTCCCCTCCGACCCGCATGCTTCGCCGGCCCCCCACCACCCCCGACCCCCCGCCCCCCAGACAACCGCCCGGCAGGACGAACAAACCATGGCCCGCGTCAAAGACCATCTCTCCGACCACGAGTACGACGGCATCCGCGAGTACGACAACCCGACGCCCGGATGGTGGCACCTGATCTTCGTCGCCACCGTTGCGTTCTCGCTGCTCTACTTCGCGTATTTCCATTTCAACGCCAAAGCGCCGACGCCCTTTACCCGTCTGGCACGCAAGCAGATGGTGGAGGACAAGAAGATCTTCGGCGCCCTCGGCGAACTGCAGCCCGACGACGCGACCTTCTTCAAGCTCATGGGCGATGAGAAGCTCATGAGCGTCGCCGCGGGCATGTTCGCCGGCAACTGCGCCTCGTGCCACGCCCGCGACGGCGGCGGCATCAACGGCGTGAACCTGACCGACAACTTCTACAAGAACGTCAAGGTGATGACGGATATCTACGGCGTCATCACCAACGGTGCGAACGCCGGGGCCATGCCCGCCCAGGCGGCCTACTCGAAGAACGAACGCCTGCTGCTCGCGGCCTACGTCGCGTCCCTGCGCGGCACCAAGCCCGCAGCGCCCAAGGCCCCCGAGGGGAGTGAGATCCCCGCGTGGCCCAAGCCCGGAGAGAAGTCGGCGGCGAAATAGCGCTTGAGCCGGCGGGCCACGGCCGCCCGTCGCTTTTCAGTCATTCGACATTGGACCGAGAGCACCGCTTGCCCGCGGCCCTCGGTCCAGGGAAGGGACACATGACCACGAACGTCACAAAGCCCGCCGACGCCGGTCCGGCCGGCGCGGAACGGCCCGACCGGGCGCACGCCGGTGTCGCCCAGGCGACCGCCGCCCGCTCGCTCGAGACCGCGCCGCCCGGGATTCTTTCGACGCTGAACGAAGACGGTTCGCGGCGGTGGCTTAAGCCCAAACCCAGCCCGGGGCGTTACCTGACCCGGCGACGCATCGTCGCCTGGATGTTGATCGCGATCTTCACCGCGTTGCCCTGGATCCGGATCAACGGGCATCCGTCGATCCTGCTCGACCTCTCGACGCGCCGGTTCTATCTCTTCGGCGCGACATTCATGCCCACCGACACGCTCCTGCTGGCCCTGCTGCTGGTCGGCGCATTTGTTGCGGTCTTCTTTTTCACGAGCGTGTTCGGGCGGGTGTGGTGCGGCTGGGGATGTCCGCAGACCGTGTACATGGAGTTCGTGTTCCGGCCGATCGAGCGCTTCTTTGAGGGCACACCGGGACGCACGAAAAAGGGCATCTTCCAAACGACCCCGCTGGGCAAGGTCGCGAAGTGGATCGTCTACGTGGTGCTCGCCGGGCACCTGGCCAACACGTTCCTGGCCTACTTCGTCGGCGTCGACAATCTGGTCATCTGGACGTTCCGCTCGCCGCTGGAGCACTGGGCGCCCTTCCTGGTCTTCGCGGTTGTCACCGGGCTGATGCTCTTTGACTTCGGTTTCTTCCGCGAGCAGACGTGCCTGGTCGCGTGTCCGTACGGGCGGTTCCAGTCGGTCATGCTCGACCGCCGGTCGCTCATCGTCTCGTACGACCCGAAGCGCGGCGAGCCTCGCGGCAAGGCGGCCCGCAAGACCGGCGCCGACGTGTCGCTCCCGGTGCTCGGCGACTGCATCGACTGCCGCATGTGCGTGACCACCTGCCCCACCGGCATCGATATCCGCAACGGACTGCAGATGGAGTGCATCCACTGCACGCAGTGCATCGACGCCTGCGACGCGGTGATGGAGAAGATCGGCAAGCCCCGCGGCCTCATCCGCTACGCCTCGCAGGCGACCATCGGCGGTGACAAGGCCCGCCGCCTGCACATCCGCCCGGTGGTGTACGCCGTTGTCCTGACGGTCATCGCCTCGGCGTTCGTGATCGTTCTGCTCAACCGATCGCCGCTGGACGTGCAGATCCTGCGTGTCCGCGGCTTGCCCTACACCACCACGGCGCATGGAGACATCGCCAACAACGTGCGCATCCGCCTGGTCAATCGGGGCGACACGCCCGCGACGTTTACGGTCGGTCTCGAAGATCACGACGGCCTGAGCGTCTCGACCGACGCGCCTTCCGTGCTCCTCCGGCCGGGCGAGATGAAATCGGTGCTCGCCACGATCACCGCGCCGTTCGAGAAGTTTGAGCGGGGACACCTGGAGGCGCACGTGAAGATCACCGGCGACAACAACGTGACTCGCCGAGTGGAATACAGACTGGTCGGCCCGTCCACCCGACCGGCCGCGCCGCGTCCGACTTCGACTCCAGCCTCGGGCGGCGCACCGACACCGGCGGACTCGGGGGTGAAACCATGAGCCCTCATCGATTCAGGTTCTGGCCCGCGGGCATCTTCGTGCTGCTGGGGATGAACTTCGTCGTTGTCGGCATCACCGTGTACGCCGCGGTCACGACCCGCACTCCCGTCGAGCGCGATTACTACCAGCGTGCTCTGCACTTCGACGACAACGCCCAACAGCGGCGCATGAACCAATCGCTGGGTTGGAGGTTGGAGGCGACGCTTCGCGCCCGGGCGCCCGAGCCGTCCGAGCTTCCTCAGCCCCCGCGCGAACTTCCGAACTCGGACGCCGTTTCCACACCCTCACTCTCCAAGGTCCCTTCCAGTGCCTCCACGCCGACGCTGCACACCATGCTGACCGACTCGGAGGGCAAACCGATTCGGTCGGCGCAGATCGGCGTGGAGGCCGTTTACGAATCCGATCCGGGCGTGCGTTTCGAGGGTGAGTTGGTCGAGGTGGCGCCCGGCGAGTACGCCGCGGCGATCCCGCTCGACCGGTCCGGGTTGTGGCGGATGTCGCTCATCGCCAGCGCTTCGGGGGTGACATTCACCGACGAGCAGCTTTTCAACGTTCGATCATTGTCCGACCCGCAGACGCCGGGCGTGCGGAGCGCCCACTGATGCTGACCTCGTTCCTCGCCATTTTCACCGCCAGCGTGGTGGGCAGCCTGCACTGTGCCGGCATGTGCGGTGCGTTCTGCGCTGTCGCCACCACGACACCCCTGACGATCGACGGCCGATCGGCCGCGGGATCGGGCGCTGCCGCGGCGGCCGCGCCCGTGTTCTCGCTCGGTCATCTCCGAACGGCGGTCGTGCTCTCGAGCGCGTACAACCTCGGCCGGCTCGCGACGTACACGACGCTCGGAGCCATCGCCGGCGCGATCGGGCACGCCGTCGATCTGGGCGCTTCGGCGGTCGGGCTTCAGCGCGGCGCGGCCTACGGCGCGGGCGCGTTCATGCTCGCGATCGGCATCGTCGGCATCGCGCGCGGGCTCGGCATCCGTCTGCCCTCGGTCCCGGTTCCCGCGGGTGTATCACGTCTCGCGGCCAGGGGACACCGGTGGGCTTCCCAGCACGGACCCGTCACTCGCGCCGCGCTCATCGGCCTGTTGACCACGCTTCTGCCGTGCGGCTTCCTGTACGCGTTCCTGGTGACCGCCGCCGGCACCAGCCACCCGCTCTCGGGCGCCCTGGCGATGCTGGCGTTCTGGCTGGGCACTCTCCCTGTCATGACGTCGCTGGGCGTGGGGGTTCAGTCGGTGCTCGCGCCTGTCCGTCGATACATCCCGGTCATCACGGCCGTGGCGCTCGTGGCGCTCGGTCTGCTCACGCTCAGCGGACGGATGGCCTTTATTCCCGCCGACGCGGCGGGCGCCGAGAAGCACCGGGCGGGAGACTGCCCGCTTTGCCACTGACCCGCGGCGCTCGTTGCCGCACCCGCCCCATCGACCCATGACCACCGCGCCGTCCATGCTGTCGCCGATCGCACCCGGAAACACCCGGAGCGGAGCGATCGCGGACGTCGTGTGCACACACTGTCGCCAGGTCGTGCCGCGCGGACTGGTGAAAGAGGGCAGCGAACTCCAGTTCTGCTGTCACGGCTGCGACACCGCGTATCACGTCATCCATTCATGCGGCCTGGACAAGTACTACGCGCTGCGCGAGGGCGCGGACCAAGCGGCGACGGGCCCGGCCAAGACCACCGGACGCTCGTACGCCGAGTACGACGATGAGACGTTCAGGAGGCTGTACGTGCGCGGCGACAGGGGCGGGGTGTGTTCGACCGAGCTGGTCCTGGAGGGTGTTCACTGCGCAGCGTGCCTGTGGCTTGTGGAGCGTCTGCCGCGGCTGATGCCCGGCGTGCTCGAGGCGAGGCTGAACCTCCGGCGCTCCCTCGTGACCGTGACCTGGCGCGACGACCAGTCGCCGCTCTCGGCGATCGCGCGGTGCCTGGATCACATCGGCTACCCGCCCCACCCGGCTCGGGACGTGCGGGCCCGCCAGGTGCAGGCGGCGGAAGATCGAAGGCAACTCGTGCGGATCGGCGTCGCAGGCGCGTGCGCCGGCAACGTGATGCTCCTGGCCATCTGCCTGTACGCGGGCCTGTTCCAGGGCATCGAGCCCTGGATCGAGCAGTTCTTTCGCTGGTTGAGCCTCGGCATCACCGCGGTCTGTCTGGCGTGGCCGGGGCGCGTGTTCTTCAGGAGCGCGTGGGCCGCGATCCGCACCCGAACTCCCCACCTCGACGTGCCGATCACCCTGGCGCTCGTCGCCGGGCTTGCCTGGAGTATCTACACGACGATCCGCGGCTCGGGCGAGATCTACTTCGACTCGCTGAGCGTGCTGGTGTTCGTGCTGCTCTCGGGGCGGTTCGTCCAGCAGCGTCAGCAGCGACACGCCGCGGACTCGGTGGAGCTGCTCTTTGCCATCACCCCGCGAGCGGCGCGGCTGGTGGACGGCGACACGACGCGCGAGGTCACGGTCGAGTCGCTGTCCGCCGGAGACGTCGTCGAGGTGCGTGCGGGCGAGTCGTTTCCTGTCGACGGACACGTGGTCCTGGGCTCTTCGAGCGTCGATCAATCGCTCCTCACGGGCGAGTCTCGCCCGGCGCGAGTGGATCGCGGTGGCGGCGTGCTCGCCGGCGCGGTCAATCTCTCGGCGCCATTGCGCGTGTGCGTCGCCGCGACGGGCGAACAGACCCGCGTGGGCCGGCTCATGCGGATGGTCGAGGAGTGCTCGCAACGGCGGGCCCCGATCATCCGGATGGCCGACAGGCTCTCGGGCTACTTCGTCGTCGGCATGCTCGCGATGGGCGTCCTGACCTTCGCCGCGTGGCTGTTCATCGACCCTCCGCGCGCGGTCGACCAGGGCGTGGCGCTGCTCGTCGTCACCTGCCCCTGTGCGCTGGGGCTGGCAACGCCGCTGACGCTCACGATCGCCCTGGGCCGGGCGGCCCGTCGCGGGATGCTCATCAAAGGCGGCGACGCTGTGCAGCAACTGGCCAAGCCGGGCATCATGTTCCTGGACAAGACGGGCACGCTGACGCTCGGCCGGATGTCCCTGGTCCGCTGGCAGGGAAGCGAGCGCGTGAAGCCGTTCGTGGGCGCGATCGAAGCCCGATCGTCGCACCCGATCGCGCTGGCGCTGGCGCGGGATCTAGCGCCGGCCATC
>CALMQD010000176.1 GCA_937871415.1 uncultured Phycisphaerales bacterium
CCTCCACCGCCGCTCGGGCCTGATCCACGCGCCGACGGGGTTGGGCAAGACGCTCGCGGCGCTCATGGGCCCGGTCTGCGAACTCGCCGCGGAACTCGAGGGGCGCGGCGATCCGCCCGGGCCGATCCGGCGCGGCGCGGGGCGCGCCCGGGCCCCGGCGCGAGAGAACTTCGAGCCGCTGCGGATTCTCTGGATCACCCCGCTCCGCGCCCTCGCGACCGACTCCGCCGCCTCGATCGCCGAGCCGGTGCGCCTCCTGGCGGAAGGGCCGGCGCCCGGCGCGGCCCGCATCAGCGTCGAGATGCGCACCGGCGACACGCCCCAGAGCCTCAAACTCAAGCAGAAGGAGCGCCTGCCCACGTGCCTGGTGACAACACCCGAGAGCCTCTCGCTGCTGTTGTCCTACCCGGGCTGCACGCAGAGGCTCTCGAGCGTGCGGAGCGTCATCGTTGACGAGTGGCATGAACTGCTCGGCACGAAGCGCGGCGTGCAGGTCGAACTGGCGCTCGCCCGCCTCCGCTCCTTCTGCCCCGACCTGCGCACCTGGGGCATGTCGGCGACGCTGGGAAACCTGGAACAGGCGGCCCGCGTGCTGCTGGGCTCGGGAGAGGCCCCCCGGGGCGTGCTGGTCGGATCGCGTTCGCGCAAGCGCGTCGAGGTCACCACGCTCCTCCCCGACGACGTCGAGCGATTCACCTGGGCCGGGCACCTGGGCATCACGCTCGCCCCCAAGGTCCTCGACGCCGTCGAGCACTCCGGCGCGCAGTCGACGCTGCTGTTCACCAACACGCGCTCGCAGGCGGAGATCTGGTTCAAGCGGTTCCTCGACGAGAGGCCGGACCTGCTCGGGCACGTGGCGATCCATCACGGCTCGCTCGATCGTGCGATCCGTGAACGCGTCGAGGGCCTCCTCGACGAGGGGCGTCTGCGCTGCGTGGTGTGCACGTCGAGCCTCGACCTGGGCATCGACTTCCGCCCCGTGGACCAGGTCATCCAGTTGGGGAGCCCCAAGGGCGTGGCGCGCCTGCTGCAGCGCGCCGGGCGGAGCGGGCACCGACCGGGCGCGGTCTCGCGCGTGCTGGGCGTACCCACCAACGCCTTCGAACTCGTCGAGTTCGCCGCGGTCCGCGAGCACGTGGAGCGACTCAACGCCGCGCCGTCGGCCTTCGACCGGGACCCGGTCCTGCCGCTGGGATCCGGCGCGCCCGCCGACGCGCCCGGCGCCGGTCCGGGCCTGATCGAGTCGCGACGCCCGCTCGATCGTCCGCTGGACGTGCTCGTGCAGCACCTGGTCACCTGCGCCGCGGGCGACGGTTTCGACGAGAGCGGCCTCAGGGACGAGGTGCGATCGACCGTGGCCTTCGAGCGCCTCAGCGACCGCGAGTGGGCATGGGCGATGGACTTTGTGACCCGGGGCGGCGGCGCGCTGAGCGCCTACCCCCAGTACGCCCGCATCCGGCCCGAACCCGCACTTGCAGACCAAGCGCCCGCGCCGGGCCGCTTCGTCATCGCCTCCGACGCCGTCGCGCGCCTGCACCGCCTGACGATCGGCACGATCTCCTCCTCGGCGATGATGACGGTGAAGTACACCAGCGGCCAGCACGTGGGCACGATCGAAGAGCAGTTCATCTCGCGCCTGGAGATCGGTTCGCGGTTCATCCTCGCCGGGCGCGTGCTCGAACTGGTCCGCGTTCGCGATATGACGGCGTACGTGCGCCGCGCGCCCGCCCGCAGCGGGGCGATCCCGAAGTGGGACGGCGGGCGGATGTCGCTCTCCACGCAGCTCGCCTCGCTCGTGCGCGACAAGCTCGACCAGGCGCGGCGCGGGGAGTACTCCGGCCCCGAGATGGTGTGCGCGCGCCCGCTGCTCGAACTCCAGAAGCGGTGGTCGCTGCTCCCGGCGCCGGGCGAAGTGCTCATCGAGCACATCACGCTGGCGCAGGCCGAGCAGCCCGCGCGCTGGGAGGACCTCGCCGCAACCCCCGGGCCCGAGCGCCCCGCGCCGACGCCGCCCTCCCCCGCCGACCGGCGCCGATCGGCCCG
>CALMQD010000177.1 GCA_937871415.1 uncultured Phycisphaerales bacterium
TTGCCCGCCCGGCGCACTCAGAGTTGACTCCGCTCAACGATGGTCGCGCCCCGGCCGGATGCAAGGCTGCCGCCGGTTGTTCCTTGCGTGTTACACTGCGCCCATGAATCGGCCGCGTTCTCGACTATGCCAGGCCATCGCCGGTGTGCGCCCCGGGCCTGCATTCCCGGCGGAGACGCGAGCGTGAACATGGGCGACTCGCGCAACGTTGTGCGTATGGCCGACTGGCTCGACTGGGCTCAGTCACTCTCGATGAAGTGCGTGGACTTCCTCTACGCCGATCCGCCGTTCAACACCGGCCGCGAGCAGGTGTCGCCGCCGAACGGCACGAGCGCGGCGATCTCCGCGGACCGCTCGCGCGAAACCGGCCTGTCGTACGCGGACCGCTTCGGCTCGGCGCAGGACTTCATCGCGTGGCTGCGTCCACGCCTCGCGGCGACGATCCCGGCTCTCAAGCCCACGGCGCTCGTCGCGCTCCACGTCGACTGGCGCACCAGCCATCACGTCCGCCTGCTCCTCGACGAACTCCTCGGCGCGGATCGCTTCGTCAATCACCTCATCTGGTCCTACGGCCTCGGGGGCTCCTCGCCGCGAAGGTTCGCCCGCAAGCACGACGACATCCTGCTGTACTGTGTGGATCCGAACCGCTACTACTTCGATCCGCCGCGCGTGCCCGCGACCAGCCGCCGTCTCGCCGGCCAGAGCAAGAAAGCGACCGACGTGCTCGACATGCCGCCGGTGGAAGAGCCGGGCATCCACGTTGCCGCCGGGGTGCTCGACGTTCCCAGTCTCAACAACATGGCCCGCGAACGCACCGGCTACCCCACGCAGAAACCACTCGCGCTCCTGGAACTGCTCATCGGCGCCTGCTGCCCGCCCGACGGGCTCGTGGTCGATCCGTGCTGCGGCAGCGGCACCACGCTCGTCGCCGCCCAGCGCCTCGGACGCCGCGCCGCCGGTTGCGACGTGAACCCCGACGCTGTGCGGATCGCCCGGGCACGCCTTGAACAGACCGCGACCGGCCACCAACCCGCCGCGGGGACGACGGCCCGAACGGGAGGTACGATCCCCTGATGCTGCGTTGGTTGGGCAACGTCTACGCCCGTCGGGTCGTGAACGTGAACGTCAACATTCTGTTGGCGGGCCTTCTCGCGCTCGCGCCGACCCTGGGCGTCGTCCACCTCATGCAGCGCCTGCTGCAATCGGGCGTCGTCGATGCCTCGCACCTGCACCTGAGCGACAAGGCGATCATCACCGGCACGACCCTCGTCGCCGACATCGTCTTCGACGTCACGATCTATTTCGTCCTGCACTGGATCGCCAACCACGTCTGGGCCAAGAGCGACCGCCTCCGCAAGCAGTTGCCGCGGATCGAAGGAATCGCCGACGCGGCGGTCGAGACCGTCCCGTTCTTCAAGGACGCGACCAAGGTGCAGTTCGAGCGGATGGTGCTCTCGCCGCTGCTCTACGCGCTGTTCCTGGGCACTCAGTTCACGCTCATGACCGTCTCGCACACGCCGCCGGTCGTGGCCACCATCGCCGGCTTCGTCGTCGGCATCACCTGTGCGCGCACGCTGCACACGCTCTGGATGCTCCGCTGCGAGCGCCGCGCGGCACGCGCCCCGGGCGCCGGCGTTGTCCCATGCATCGATGCATCGTGCCCGGGCGATGCACATCCGGCCTCGGGTGGACCGGCAGTTCGGGAAAGTGCCGCGCCCCGGGGCCAGTCGACGGCCCCGGCTGCCTCCACGACCCCTCCCGGCGTTCCGGCGCAGAACAGGCCCGGCCCGGTGCCCGTCAAGCACTGAAACGCCCCCTCCTCTCCCCGTGCTTGCCGCCCCCGCTCACGCCTCGCGGCCGACGGGCATCGGCGTCATGCCGAACCGCTCGCGGATGAACCACCGCCCGGCATAGATCAGCGGCGTGAGCGCGATCGCGATCAGGAACTTGAGGATGTACCCGGTCGCCGCCGTCTCCAGCAGTTCGTGCGTCGTGTACGGCGCGTTGGTCGCCGGATTGCTCGTCGCGGCGAACAGGATGGTGGTCACCAGGAACGAGTCGATCGCCTGCGACACGATCGTCGAGCCCGTCGCGCGCAGCCACACATACTTCCCGCGCGTCGCCCGCTTGATCAGCCCGAACAGGAAGATGTCGCACATCTGCCCCGTGAGGTACGCCGTCAGCGACGCGATGTAGAGCCGGTTCGACATCCCGAAGACCGCGTCGAAGTGGTCCTGACTGACGGGGGAGATCGGCGAGACTTGGGCCTTGCGCGCCGCGAAGATGAGCGTGAACGAGAGGCCCGCCATGACCAGCCCGATGTATGTCATCCGGCGCGCGCCCTTGCGCCCGTAGTACTCGTTCACCAGGTCCGTCAGCAGGAACGTGATCGGGAACGAGAACATGCCCACCGAGTGCGTCACGAAGTTGTACGAGCCCAGAGCCGGCAGTTGGACCGTGAACAGGTCGAAGTGGAAGAACTTCGATCCCGTGATGTCCGCGATGATCAGCGACGTGACGAACACGCCCGTCAGCCAGATGTACAGGCGCGTCCGGACGTCAAAGTCACCCTGCGTCGCAGGAGACGCGGGGGTCGGCGTCCCGCTCCCGGGCAGCGGGACCAACGGTGTCTGCGTCGCGCTCATCGGGTCTGCTCCTTCCAGCGCTCGGACGATCGGGCGGTTCCGGCTGAGCCGTGCCGCGGGCCATGCGGCGCTCGCGCGGGTCTGAGCATACGGGCCCCGGGCGGGACGGGTCGGTGTGCGGCGCGGCGCAGGGCCGGAGCCTGTACCCTGCTCCCAGCATGTGCGGCATCGCGGGCATCCTGCGCATCAGCCACTCGCGCCGACAGGCCGCGGCGCTGGCCCGACCTCCCGTCGAGGCCATCCCCGAGCGCTGGCTCGACGCACTCGATGCGTCGATTCGACACCGGGGCCCGGATGGATTCGGGCGCTTCCGCGATCGGGCCCTCCGGTCCGACGGCGCGGTCGTCGACGTCGCGCTCGTCCACCGGCGCCTGAGCATCATCGACCTTGCGGGCGGTCATCAGCCCATGCTCTCCCCAGCCCCCGGCCGCGGCGTACTGGCCGCACGGCGCAAGCCGCTCGGCGATACCCCCGGGCTGGGGCTGTACGAAAGCGACGCCGCCAGCGAGTTGACTCCAGCCGGCGGTGCCGCCCCGGAACCCGCCGGCGGCCCGCGCCCAGGCGCACCCTCCGACCGCGCGCGACCCCGCGACGGCCGGGTCTGCGTCGTCTTCAACGGCTGCATCTACAACCACCGCGAACTGCGCGCCGAACTGCAATCGCTCGGGCACCCCTTCTCCACCGACCACTCCGATACCGAAGTGCTCGTGCACGGCTGGCGGCAGTGGGGGGATCGGCTCTACTCGCACCTCGACGGCATGTTCGCCCTCGCGATCTGGGACAGCGCCGCCGCCGAACTCGCCCTGTTCCGCGACCCGCACGGCGAGAAACCGCTGTTCCTGCTCGAGCGCGTCGATATCGAGCGCGGCGAGGAGTGGCTCGCGTTCAGTTCGTGCGTTCCGGGCCTTACGCGCCTGACGCGCGACCCCGCGTTCACCCCCACAGCACAGGACGCCGAACGCCTGCGGTCACACTGGGCGTCCTGGCTCACGATGGGATGGAGCAACGCCGCAACGCCCGTCCCCGGCGTCCGCCCCGCGCCGCATTGCTGGTGGTTGCCGTACGGGCGCCTGTTCCGTCGCGGCGAGGACGAGGCGTTGCCGACGCTCTTTGCCCGGGGCGTGCAGCACCGGCCCCTCCGCTCCGAGCGCGACCTCGACGAGGCGCTCGCCGAGAGTGTCGCGTCACGCCTGGAGTCCGACGTCCCGCTCGGTTGCTTCCTCTCTGGCGGCGTCGATTCGTCCCTCGTTGCTCACTACGCCAGGGCCCGGCTCGGCAGTCTCGACACTTTCACCGTCCGCATGCCCGACCCGGCGATGGACGAATCGGCCTTCGCCCGGGCCGCGGCGGAGCACCTGGGCACCACACACCACGAGGTCGATGCTCACGCTTCGCCCGCCGACGACCTCGCCCGCCTGATCGGCGAGATCGGTCTGCCCTTCGGCGACAGTTCGCTGCTCCCGGCGTACTGGGTCAGCCGCGCCGCGCGCGCCTCGGTCAGGGTGGCCCTCTCGGGCGACGGGGGCGACGAGCTGTTCCTGGGCTATGAACGGCAGCGCGCCTGGTCGCGCCTGGCCGACAGTCCCGCGCTCCGCGGGCTGATCGCTCGCGTTCCCGAGGCGTGGTGGAGGGCGCTCGCCGGGGCGCGGGGAGAGAAAGCCGTGCGTCTCGCCCGCGCCTGCCGCTCCGACGCCGGGTACGCGGCCCTGCTGATGATCTTCCAGAAGCCCGATGCGCTCCGCTTGATGCCGTCGCTGGATCCGCGGGCCATCCCGGGCGCGGGGCGATCGTCGGGTCTGTGGCGCCGGTACGACCTCGACCAGTACCTGCCCGGGGATCTCATGCTCAAGAGCGACTCCGCGTCGATGCACCAGGCGCTGGAAGTCCGCGCCCCGATGCTCTCGCGCGATCTCTCCCGCCGCGCGCTGCAATCCCGTCTCGCCGACCTGATGCCGCACGGCCAGCGCAAGGGCCTGCTCCGCGCCGTGGCCCGCCGCTATCTCCCTCCGTCGATCGTCGACCGGCCGAAGATGGGCTTCGCCGTGCCGATCGGCCGGTGGTTCCGCACCGACTTCGGCAACCTGCGGACCATGCTCCACGACCACCTGCGATCCGCCGAGCCCTTCGGTCCGGCGTCGCTGGGCCTGGACCTCGACCGTGCGTACATCGAGCGGATGATCGAGGAGCACACCGGCGCCGGACCGCGCGGCGTCGTGCGAGACCACTCCCAGCGCCTGTACCTCGTGCTGGTGCTCTCGGTCTGGGCCAGGTGCATGGCCTCGACGACTCCCCCCTGACCTAGGGCGCGCCCGAAGGGCTCTTCATGACATCCCCGGCGCGGGGTCCGGCGACGCCCGCGGCGTCGGTTGGAATGCCGGGCAGTCGCACCTCTCCGCTCCCGTCCTTCGACTCCTGAACGCCGCCACCGGCCGAGTTGTTGATCGACTTCATCGTCCGCAGGCTCGGGTAGCCCGGGATATCGCCGCCGGAAACCGCCGACGCGGGACGAGCGCCGTCGTGCGTCTGCGCCTCGGGCATCTTCGCGGCGAGGGTGTAGATGTACCAGGCCAGCAGCGCCACCACCGCGACCATCGCCGGAACACCCAGGTGCAGCAGCAGTCGGTTGGTCCGCCGGGCGATGACCGCGCGCAGAAACGCCGGCGACTCGCTGATCATCGGATACGCCGCCGTCTCCGAGGCGCGCCCGATCGCGTCGAGCCGCTGCTGCAAGTTCAAAATGGCGTCGGAGAAGCCGGGCGGCTCGCCGCCGCCAACGCTCCACTTCCCGCCCGCCCCCCCCGCGGGACCGAACTGCCCTGTCAAGTCGCTCATGGACTGCCTCCGGAATCTCGAACGCTCTCGATCCGGGCGGGCACGACCGGAATGCCGCGGCCTCCCGCCGCGCCGCCGATCGCTCCTCCGCCGCCCTTCTCGACGAGCTCTCGCAGCGTCTCCATCGCTCCCCGGTATCGCGACGCCAGCGTGCTGCGATTCTCGCCGAGCGTCTCCGCCAACTGATCAAACGTCATCCCGACCAGGTGCTTGAGCACAATCAACTCGCGCTGTTCGCCCTTGAGGCGGTCGAGGTGGTCGAGCAGTTCGCCGCCGTCGCCCGAGACCGCCGACCGGTCGATATCCACCGCGGTCCGCATCGAGGCGTGCACCGCCGCACGGGCCCGCGCACGGCTGTCGGTCCGCAGCAGGTTCAGCGCCTCGTTCCGCGTCGACCGGATGAGCCACGCCAGCGGATCGCGGATCGACTTGACCTCCTTCCGCTTGAGCTGCAGGATCTTTACGAAGACACACTGCACCACGTCCGCCGCGAGGAACTCGTCGTGCAGCACCGTCCGCGCAAACAGACGCAGGCGGTGCGCATAGCGCACGTACAGCGCCGCCGCGGCTTCTCGGTCGCCCGCGTGCGTCAGAACGAGCAGATCCTGGTCGGATCGATGGTCGGTCATGCTCCCCCCGTCACCCCTGGCGAGTCATGCCTGCTGAAGCGGGTGCAACGGCCTCCTTCCTTTGTTCTTCGCCCTGGGTACTCCCCGGGTTGCGTGCCGCCCCTGGGAATCTCATGTCATTCTTACCCCGGCGCCGGGGCCGGCGGCGGATCGGCCTTGTCGGCGGCTTCGAGGTTCTCGCGGACCTTCTTCATCGCGTCCAAGGCGCGGCGCGTGCTGTCGTAGATGTTCGCCAGCGACGGACAGATCAGTTCCGCCACGCTCCCGTACGCGCCGGCGCTGAGCTTGCCGTTCAGGTCCTGGATCCTGTTCCGGGCGTCGGGAGACTGCCAGGCCGCGATCGCGTCGTCGTAGTACCTGGCCGCGTCTTCGAACTCCTTCTTCAGCGCGACCTCGTGCAGACGACCGACCGCGCTCGCGGCGGGCTCCTGCTGGCCGTCGGAACGGAACGGCGCCGTGAGTTCGATGACCTTCTCGCCCGCCGACTTGCCCTGGCCCCGCGTCTGACGCTTGAGCATCTCGAGGCACACGTACCGCTCGCCCCGGATGCCGCCGACGATGTTGAACGGATCGCCCGACCGCTCATCGAAACGATTGAGCCCGGCTCGCAGGATCGCCCGGTCGGCGCTCGAGAGCTTGCCCGAGTCGAGGAGCGCCTGGCACTCCTGGGCCGCGCGCCCGGCCACCGCCGCGCCCACCATCGACGAGATCAGCACGCGGTCCCCGGTGCAGTGTCGCGCCAGGCCGAACATCGCCGCGACCCGCCCGGCCGCCTTGTCGCTCTGGCCCCCGACGATCAGCCGGCGCGCATCCGCCGCCAGCAGCCGGCTCGTCTGCCGGATCTTCCCCAGGTGCGGCAGCAGCGCGTTGACCCCATCGTCGTATTCAACCCCCCAATCGGCGCTCTCGAGCGCCGCGGCCTTCTCGATCGTGTCCAGCGCGGGCTGTGCAGACGCCAACGCGCCGGCAAGCTCGTCCGGCACCGCACCGCCGTCGTCGAACCCCGCCGGGATCTTCTTGAACGCATCGTCCCCCATGACCATCCAGGCGCGGTAGTACAGCAGCGCGGCGTTGGTCGGGGCGGCGAAGGTGCTCGCCGGCGCTGACTTCGAGCCCGCCGCGCCCTGTTCCTGCGCCGCATTCGTCGCAGCCTCGTTCTGCCCACAGGCCACGCCGCAGCAGAGGGCGATCGCCAGGGCGGCGCCGAGTCCTCCCGATTTGAAGAATCTGCTCATCGGATGCCTCCAATCCCACGCACCTACGACACCCCCGGGGGCGTCGGTGTGTG
>CALMQD010000178.1 GCA_937871415.1 uncultured Phycisphaerales bacterium
CGGCAGGAATCGCGAAGAACGCATTCCGAAGGGTGAGCGCCCCCAACCCTGCACCGCGCCGCTGGCGAGGTAGGAGGTCAGCCGCCCCGTCCCGCGGTATGGGCCCTTGTGAGAAGGGCACCGGAACACGCTCGCGAGTTTGAGATTGAGTTGTCCGGGATCGCCGCCGAGGTACGGCCAGACAGTGCCCGTCGAAACCCCGAGACCCGCGTCGAAGACCGTGCTCGGATTGCCCTCATAGAGCCATCCCGGCCCGCGCGAGCCGGTGTCGACGCCCCAGTTCACCGGCGGCAGGAAGTCGTCGTGGTCATTGGCATAGACCGCGAACGCCGCGAGAAGCGACTTGTGCGAGGCCAGGCACTGCGTCTGCCGGGCCGCATCCCGGGCCTTGGAGAGCGCCGGCAAGAGCAGGCCGATGAGCAGCGCGATGACGGCGATGACGACGAGGAGTTCGATGAGCGTGAACGCGCGCCGAGGGGCGCGGGGGCGCAAACGGGTAACGGTTCGCACGGTGTTTCTCCCCTTGAGCGTGGCGCCGATCCGTTGGGTGAGGAGCGGCATCGTCCTGCGATCGGTACGTCTACCGGCCCGCGAGCAGCAAGGGAAGCGGCCACTCCTGATTTTCAGTCGAAATCCTGAGGGGGCCGCGATTCTGATTCTGGTGAAGATCGTCGGGACCGGCGATCGCCCCGGTGGCTCAAACCAACAGGCCCTGCGCATCCTTGACGCCCAGGTTCAGGAACACCTCGCGCGTCGCCGTCGAGCGGTTGAGCGTGTAGAAGTGAATCCCGCGCACGCGGTGGTCCAGCAAATCGCGGCACTGCTCCGTCGCCCAGTGGATGCCGACGCGCCGCACCGAGTCCGGGTCGCCGTTGGTCCGGTTGAGCGCCCGCTGGAGCGGCGCGGGGAAGCGTGCCCCCAGCGCCATCTCTGCCATGCGGTTCATCCCCGAGATCGAGGTCACCGGCATGATGCCCGCGACAATCGGCACGCTGATCCCGGCCAGTGCGCACCGGTCGCGGAAGTCGTAGAAATCGTGGTTGTCGAAGAACAACTGGGTGACGATGTAGTCGGCCCCGGCGTCGACTTTCGCCTTGAGGTAGTCCATCTCCTTCACCCGGTTCGGTGTCGCGGGGTGGCCCTCCGGATAGCCGGCGACGCCGATGCCGAAGCCGCGCCGACCCGAGGCTCCGCGCTGTTCGTCGAACTTCTTGATGAAAGCGACGAGGTCCGCCGCGAACCGGCACCGATCCTTCGAGCGGTCGTGCCCCTGGAGCGCGACGGGGACATCCCCACCGAGGGCGATGATGTTGCGGATGCCCGCCTGGGCGTAGCGCTCGAGAATCCCGCGGAGTTCGGCCTCGCTGTGGCAGACGCAGGTCAGGTGCGGGTAGGGCTCGATGTGCCCCGCCTTCTTGATGCGTACAACCAGGTCGTTGGTCAGTTCACGCGTCGACCCGCCCGCGCCGTACGTGATCGAGACAAAGGTCGGCTTGAGCGCTTCGAGCTCGGACATCGCGGCAAAGAGCTGCTCGGCCGCCTCCGGCGTCTTGGGAGGGAAGAACTCGAACGAGAACGTCGTCCGCTGGGATTCGAAGATGTCGGCGACGTGCATGGGGGCGCGGGGTCCGTGGGAATTGACGATCAGGTGTACATCGGCGAAACCGATGCCAGGCTGAGTATATCCATTCATCCGGATGAAGGGATGAATCAAGGGCCCGGCTGGCGTAAGGGGGTGAGTCGCCGCCTTCCGTTTCGTAGCATCCTCCAGTCATGCCTTCGAACGCTCCTTCCATGCCCGATCCGATACCCGCCTCCGCCGCGCGTGCGCGGACCGGCGCGCCGGGTGCCTGCGTCGTGTGCGGCCTGGTGCAGTGGATTCCGGAAAGCCGGCCCGGTGAGGTGTGCCGCTGTGCGCGATGTGACGAGCGCTTCCGCGCGGTCGACCGGCGTGGAGCGTCCGT
>CALMQD010000179.1 GCA_937871415.1 uncultured Phycisphaerales bacterium
GCGACCGCGCCCCACCCGCGCCGCCCGCGGCACCCGCGCCGCGCGCCATCTCCTCGAAGTCGATCCCGCCGGCGCCGAAGCCCCCCTGTCCGAACAACGCCTCGAAGAACTCCGAGAAGTCCGCGCCGCCCATTCCTCCCATGCCGCCCGAGCCGCCCGAGCCGCCCGAACTCGTCCACACGCGCCGACCACCGCTCCCGCCCCCCGCGCGCCCGCCCCACGCACCGCCCACCGTCGAGGGGTCGAAGTCCTGCCCCGCCTTCCAGTTGCTCCCGAGCTGGTCGTACATCTTCCGCTTCTGCGGGTCCTTCAACACCTCGTACGCCTCGCTGATCTGCTTGAACCGCTTCTCCGCCTCCGGCGACTTGTTCACGTCGGGATGGAACTCCCGCGCCAGTTTCCGATAGGCGCGCTGGATCTCCTCGCCCGTCGCCGAGCGCTGCACTCCCAGAATCTCGTAATAGTCCTGGTACTTGGCCGTCATGGTCCTTCGTTCAGTCCAGACCCCCTCCCCGGTTCAAAACGCCAACAACCCCCGTGCCGACCGCCCCCGCCCATGCCGGGCCGAGACCTCCGTCCATCCACAGTCATAGCCGCCCCGCACACACCGCGAAACCGGCGCAAACCGCCCATCGGCCCACGATCGCCTGTCAACTCGGCAGTCACTACCCCGCCGCCGCCCCCGGGCCGGGCGATTCACATCCACCATCCGTCCCATCCGTCGCCGCTCTTCGCGCCGCGCGCATCGGCTTCCTTCTTCAGTTCCGCGTTCGTCTTGAACCCGTGCACATCGCGCCACAGTTCCACCACGTACGAGCGTGCGTACCGCTCACCGCACTCCGGGCACAGCCACACCTCATCGCCGCGCCCCTCGGTGCCCCCACCATCCTCGTCCACTTCCCCGACCTCGCCCCCCTCGCCCACCTCGCCCCCGGCTCCCTCTTCGCGCACACGCTCCAACTTGTAGTGGCATTCCGGGCACACCATGCCGTCGTGCGGCCTGAGCAACCGCTCCACATCCCGCCGCACCGCTCGCCCCCCCAACAGCGCCCCGATCGGGATCACCAGCACGAACAGCGGCATGATCACCGCGAACCACCCCGTCACCGACGCCAGAATCAGCAGCGCCGGCAGCACAAACGCCGACGCCGCCAGCAGCTTCCACTCCCGCGGCATGACCCGCGGCGGCTTCACCCGCATCATCTCCCCGCTCATCGCCCCGCCGCTCCCTTCCCTTCCGCTGCGCCTGCCGACGTGCGCCGATACCGCCTGAACACGCACGCGTACTGGTCCCCCTTCGCCTCGTCGCGTTCCGTCGCCCGCTCACACTCCAACTTCCACCCCAGCGCCGCGCGCTTCGCCGGATCATTCGACCACACCGGCTCATCCGGGAACATCACCAGCCGCTGGCCGGGCTTGGATTCGATCTCCG
>CALMQD010000180.1 GCA_937871415.1 uncultured Phycisphaerales bacterium
TCAGCAGGCGCGGCGCCTCGCCCCCCTCGATGATCGAGTTGATCTCTTCCCCGATCTGCTGGATGTTCGCCTCGTCGAGGATGTTGCGGTCAACGAACTCCACCTGGGTGATGTTGTTCTGCTGACGGACTTTGAGCCTGGAACCGCCGGTCGTCATCGAGCCTTCCTCCGCGCCGGGCGGCGATCGCCGCCGGCGCCCTGTCGCCTCACTATACGGACTCTTCCCGCCCCCGGGCGCTCCGGCCAGCCATCTTCTCAGGAAACAAAGCGGCCCGGAGCCTGCGCCCCGGGCCGCGTGATGCTTGTTTCACCCGCCGGGGGTCAAGGCCCCGGCCTTTCCCGGCCCGCCGGCGGCGGTTCCCGCTCGGCACACCCCCCCGCGCTCACTGGCGCAGGAAGTTCAGACCCGACCGGACCGAGTCCGACAGGCCCGGGTACGCACGCTCCTCCTGCTCGTTCTGGATGATGACCGTCGGCTTGAGCAGGATGAGCAGCGTCTGCTCTTCCTTGCTCTCGACGCGGTTGGTGAAGAAGCGGTTGAGGATCGGGATCTTCGACAGGACCGGCACGCCCGACTCGACCTCGAGCTCGGTGATGAGCCGCTGGCCGCCCAGCAGGATCGTCCCTTCATCCGGCACCGTCACCGTCGTGCGGACGCGCGTCACCGTCACCGTGGGCAACTGGATGAACGCGCCGGTGTCCGCCGAGTTCACCAGCTGGCCGCCGGCAACCGCCGTCACGCGCTGCTCGGCGAAGTCGTCGATGCGCGCCACGCCCGCGTCGACCGTCAGCGTCACGTACCGCCGATCGGCCGAGATCACACCCTCGACCAGCAGCGTCACGCCCTCCGACGCCACGCTCGTCGTCGGGTCGAAGCCGACGGCCGAGTCGCTCGTCACGGGCTGCAGGTCCGACACGAACGCCTGCTGCGTCACGACGTAGATGTTCGCCGTCTGGCCGTTGGTGAAGGTCAGCCGCGGCGCCGTGAGGTTCACCGTGCGCTGGTCGGCCTGCGTCGCCTGCACGAGGAAGTCGACCTGGATGTCGTCGAGGAACTGGCCCGCGATGCCCAGCGCCGGCGCCTGGTTCAGGATGCCCGTCGCGAAGTCCCCCTGCACGAGCGAGTTCACGATGCCCAGCGAGTTCTGCTGGCCTCCCACCGGCGACCAGCCGCGCGGGTTCACCACGTTCTGCCCGCGCGTCGCCGCCTCGCCCGGGTCGTTGAAGTCGCCGTCCTGGTTGAGGTCGACGGCGTTGCGCCCCGGCAGCTGACGCTGCAGGCCGCGCCGGCCGCCGTTGGCGTCCGACGAGAAGTCGAAGAAGTCGCCCGACTGCGCGAACTGGTCGGTCGCCCGCGCCGTGCGCACCTGGTTGTTGTTCGCGTTGAACACGATGTCGAGGTCGAAGCCGATCTGCTCGAACCAGTTCTGGTTCACCAGCAGGAACTTCGTCTCGACGTTGATCTGCATGTTGCGGATCTCGCGCAACTTGCTCAGGAGCCCGACGATCTCGCGGTGGTTCTTCGGCGTGTTCGTGATGATCAGCGAACTGTCCAGACGCTGCAGCTCGCCCGTCTCGCCGCCGCGGTCACGCCACCCGTCCCGGTCCACGTTGTCCTGGATGATGTCGATGATCTGCTGGGTCCGCTCCTCGCGCGTCGGACGCGGGTCGGCGCCGGTGCCCTGCGCGCCCTGGCCCGTGAACGGGCTCCGCCCCGTGCCGCCCTGGCCCTGGCCCAGGACCGACTGCAGGTCGATCTGCGGCACCTCGCGGAAGTTCGGGATGTCCAGCAGCAGGTCGTCGATCTGGTAGATCACCAGCGACCGGTGCTGGCGCAGCGCCTGGTCCGACGCGATCGTCAGGATCCCCTGGTCCACCGCCCACGCCGCCTTCTGGTACGGGTCCTGGCTCACCTTGCCCATGATCCGGTCCAGCAGCACGTTCAGCGGCAGCGCCGACAGCTTCAGGTTCACCTGCGTGTCCTGATCCACCCCCACCGTCTGCAATGACTCCCAGTCCACGTCCAGCGGCACGTTCGTGATCGTCCGCACGAACTCCACCACGTCCGCGAACCGGTTGCCGTTGAACTCCACCGGCATCTTCGTGTTCTGCAGCTGCGCCAGGATCCGCCGGTTCTCCGGCGCGTCCACGTACGCCGACTGCTCCCCGCGCGTCGCCGTCTTCTCCGGCCAGTTGTCCGGGAACTCGATCACGCCCGAGATCGGGATCGTCGCGTTCTCCGCGTCCAGCGTCAGCTTCGCGTGTCCGAAAGCCTTTTCGGCCTGGATCTGGTTGAACGTCGAGTAGATCACGATGTCGCGCAGGATGTCCTTGAGCAGGAGCGCCGTCGGGTTGTTCGGGTCCAGGAACAGCACGTCGTCCACGACCTTCAGCGCGTCGTCGTACTTCCGCTCGGCCTGCAGCGCCCGGATGCGGTCGATGCCCTCGTTGATCTTCCGCTCACGCTCCGTCGCGCGGTTCTGCTCCGCCATCCGCGCCTTCTCGGCACGCTCGCGGTCCGCCTGCTCGCGCGTCTGCGCCTCGATCTGGCGCCCGCGCTCGTCGATCTTCACCAGCGCCTCGTCGACCTGGCGCATGAAGTTCTCGTTCTCGCCCTCCGAGAACGCGCTCCGCCCGCCGGTCGCCACGATCCGCGCCCGCGCCGCCAGGTCACGCGCCTTGGTCACGTCCCCCGCCGCCAGCGCTTCCTGCGACTGGCTCATCAGGTTGTTGAACTCCGCCGTCACCTGCTGACGCACCAGCGACTGGTTCTGCTCCACCGCCGCGCCCAGCCCGCGCGAACTCTGGTCGTCCAGCCGCGCCCGCGCCTCGTTCATCTGGCGCTCCGCTCGCGCCACCTCGTCCGCCGACAGGTACTGCCGGTACGACGACGTGCACAGGCCGTACTTCTCCACCGCCTCGCGGTACCGCGCGGCGTT
This sequence comes from uncultured Phycisphaerales bacterium, assembly GCA_937871415.1. GTDB lineage: Bacteria > Planctomycetota > Phycisphaerae > Phycisphaerales > UBA1924 > JAHBK01. The sequence continues at coordinate 2,940 of CALMQD010000180.1, forward strand.
GAACGCCTGGTCCGCCTGCGCCAGCGTCGCCTGCGCCTCGGCACGCATCGCCGCCTGGATCACCTCGCTCGTGTTCGGCTGCTCCGGCGCCGGCGTCGGGGCCGGCTGCCCCGCGGGCTCGGGCGCCGGCGATGCCGGCTGCTCCTGAACATCCGCCCCCGTCAGCGTCACACCCTCGCTCGGCTGCTCCGGCTCCGGCTCCGGCGGCGTCGGCTCGCCCGCCGGCTCGTTGCCCTTGCGCACCGTCCCCGGCTGCATCGACGCAAGCCCCGCCTCGCCCGCGACGTTGAACGCCGTGCCCCGCGAGTTCTCGATATCCAGGATCTTGAGCTGGTACCCCTCCAGTTCCTGCACCTGCTGCGCAGTCAGTTCCACGCCCGAGCGCAGCACCGTCAGCACCGCACCCTTCGCCGACGCGTACCGCTCCGCCGCAAAGTCCGCCTGCGCCTGCTCGATCAGGCCCGGCACCAGCGGCGTCAACTCATTGCGGCGCGCCTGGATGTCCCCCAGCGCCTTCTCCGCACGCTCCTCCTGCGTCGGCGTCAGGTTCCCCCGCGCCGCCACCGCGTTCGCGTGACGCTCCGCCTGGCGCAGCTCGCCGATGCTCAGGAAGTACTCCGCCCGCTGGAGGCTCACCTCCACCGGGTCGCTCGTCCGGACCTTCACGTCGATCTCGCGCAGCAGGCTCAGCCCCGCGCTCTGCTCCTCGTCGCTCAGGTCGTGAATCTTGTTCGTCCGCACCAGTTCATCCAGCAGCGCCCGCGCATGGATCAACTTCCCCTGCTTGTACAGGTCGCGCGCCTCCCCCACAACGCCCCCAACGTCGCGACTCGTCGATCCCGTGATCGGGGTGTTGGCCGGCTTGCCATCGGAGAGGCCCGACGCCGTCCCCGCCGCCTGGGCCAGGGCCCCGGCTGAACACATCGACGCGGAAACAGCCAGAGCGGCGGCGAATGCCCGCGAGTTCAACACCAATCGTTCTGTCGGCATTTCGAGCTTCTCCGTACGCAAGGACGGGGGACCGTCGGCTCCAGGCAGTTGGGCCCTTGCGTTGCCAGTTGCGCCTGTCCAGGTCCGCGGGTTCCTGCTGTCAGTGGTTTTCGACCACTTCGGGCCTCTTTGACCACTTTCCAGAACCCGCTCCCGTCTCAGACGCTCCAATCGGCCGAATGTGCCCGCCCCGTCCCTCGTGGAAGGAGCCAAAGGGTCACCCGGACCGGTTCGCAAGATAGTGACCGCCCTTCGGGAACGCAAATCCGCCGCGCCGAAATTTCGTGCCCTGCGTCAGTTGCCGCACAACCGACAGTCGCCGCCTACCCCAGCCAGCCCGCGTGCCACACACGCGATTCATCCACGCTCGCCTTCCCCTTCCCCGCTTCCTTCACCGCGCTCGTGAAACTCTCCGGACGGAGACGATCGCTCGTCAGCACATCCACGTACGGCTCCCCCTCCATCTCGTTCTGCGCCAGCAGCAGATCTGTAACAGCCTGTATCGCAAGGTCTTGCGCTGTACGAAGACTCTCGGCGCTCAGCAGCACCTCCGCGTAGCGCGTCGCCGCCAGCGCCTGAGCGCCCGCCGGAGTTCCCGCCTTGACACCCACCTCGCTGGATTGATCCCCGTTTGTAGGGGTTTTTGCGGACGATTTCTTCGGCCCCGCCTCCCCTGCGCCCGGCTTCTCCGCCCGCGCCTTCGCCGGTGCCTTCGGCTCGGGCGATGCGCCCTCCGCCTCGTCCTCGTCCTCTTCCGCCTCCGGCGCCTCCGCATCGGGCGGGTCCACCCGCACGATCACACGCCACCCGGTCGTCCCCAGCGCCGCCCCCTCCTCGTCCACGTTGGTGTCGGGGTTGATGTTGAGTTCCAGGTGCCACCCGTCCTGCAACTCCTCCACGATCTCGTCCGGGGTCAAGAGGTCCAGCCGGTCGTCCGGCGTGTCCAGCACACTCCGGTGCTCGTGCGTCACCGAGTCCGCCCCCGCGATCTGGTCCACCTGCTCCAGGTCGAACGCCGCCAGCACCTGCTCGATCTTCTCGCGCATCGGCACCTCGGCCCGCACCGTCACGATCTTGTGCTCATCGACGAAGATGTACAGGAACGGGTCCTCGCTCATCGCGCCGAACCCCACCAGCCCGTCCTCGTAGAAAAACCCCCGGTAGCGCCGGATCGAATCGATGAACCGGTCCATCCCCAATAGGTCGTACGACACGTACGGATCGACCTCCCGATACTCGTCGTGCCCCAGCACATCGAGAATCGGATAGAACCGCCCCGGCAACAGCGCGAACAGCGCGCGGCACAGCGACTCGACACGGTTCGCCGAGATCAGGATGTCGAACACATACCGATCCGGCCACTCCTCCCACTCCGCGCCCGCACCCTCGGGGCCCAGCATCCCGCCGCCGCCGAGGATCTCTTCCTCCGACCGCTCACGCCCCCCCTGCTCATCCTCTTCCTCTCCCGCGCTGCCCCCAAGCCCACCCGCGCCGGTCGCTTCCCCCTCGCCCCCGTCCGCCGGTTCGAACGCGAGCGTGTACCCCGGCCGCGGCGTCATGTCCTCCACCGGGTACACACCCAGCGGGAACTGGAACCCGTCGATCTCCACACGCCCGACCGAACTGTCCACCTTGCATCGCGTCACGCGCCCACTGTAGCGACTTCCGCCGCGCCGATGCGCTCTCGGCCCGCCGCCGCACGCGTGTACCCTTCCCCATGAGCCACGCCACCATCCTGGTCTCCGTCGGCAACACCCGCACGCGGGTCGCGCTCGCCCACGCCGAGACACTCGAGCCCTCGCGCGTCGCCGACAACAACGACCCCGATCGCCTCGCGGAACAGGTCCTCGCGCTCCTGGAGCAGGCCGGAGCACCCGGGACCGACGCGCCTCACCCCGACACCGACGCCCCGCGCATCGTCATCGCCTCCGTCAACCCGCGCCACACCGCCGAGATCGAACGCGCCATCGCCGCACGCATCCCCGGCGCCGAGGTCCTGCGATTCGGGCGCGACATCCCCATCCCCGTCCGCACGTCCCTCAGCGACGAGTCCACCGTCGGACAGGACCGCCTCCTCTGCGCCCTGGGCGCCTTCTGGCGCTCCAAACAGGCCTGCATCGTCGTCGACGCCGGCACCGCCATCACCGTCGACTTCGTCGACGGCGAGGGCGTCTTCCACGGCGGCGCCATCGCCCCCGGCCTCGCCATGATGGCCCGCGCACTCCACGAACACACCGCCCAACTCCCCCTCGTCGACGTCCCCGCTCAGTGGGCCCGCCTCTGCGCCCAGCCCGAAAGCCTCCGGCGCGAGATCGAGGACGGAACCTCCGGCCCCGCCCCCTTCGGCAAGGACACCGCACAGGCCATCGCCCTCGGCGTCGTCTCCAGCGCCCGCGGCCTCACCCGACACCTCATCGACCGCTACGCCGAGTTCTACGGCGCGTACCCGCGCGTCGTCGCCACCGGCGGCGATGCGCCCCTCCTCTTCGAGCACGACGACCTCGTCGAGGCCATCGTCCCCGACCTCACCCTCATCGGCATGCACTCCGCGCTCGGCATCCTCGCCGAACTCGAAGACCGCGAACTCGACGCTTGAGCACGCCGGCCCGTCATCCCGCGATCCCATGATCCCGTGATTCGCCCATGACCAGCCCTTCTCTCCACTGCACCTGGCGCTGGTCCTCCCCCGAGCCGATCGCCGCCGCCGGCTCCGCCGTCGCCATCGTCGAACTCCGCGGCGACATCGACCGCGCCCTCGCCGCGCTCGCGCTCGCCCCCGTCCAAACCGGCGCGCTCGCCCTCCGCCGACTCGCGAACATCGATGAACTCGTCGTCGCCCGCGTCGCGCCCGAACTCGCGCTGCTCTTCCCGCACGGCGGCCCCGCGGTGCGCAACGCCCTCGCCGCACGCTTCACCCAGGCGGGCGTTCTCAAGCGCCTTGCCGTCGAACCTCAAGCCGGCGGCACAGGCGTTACGAGTGCGCCCGCGCACTTTCCCGAGACCCCGGACGAAATCGAGTCGCGCGTCCTGCTCGCCCTGAGCACCGCGCAGAGCCCCCTCGCCGTGGATGTCCTGCTCCGCCAGCCCGCGCGCTGGCGCGACCACGCCCGCGGCGCGTGCCCGCTCGTCTCCGAGGCCCACGCGCGCGCCCTGCGCCGCCTCCTCCATCCGCCGACCATCGCCGCCATCGGTCCGCCCAACGTCGGCAAGAGCACGCTCCTCAACGCCCTCGCGCAGCGCGAAGTCTCGATCGTCGCCGACCTTCCCGGCACGACGCGCGACCACGTCGGCGTCACGCTCGACCTCGCGGGCCTCGTCGTTCACTACCTCGATTGCCCCGGATGGGACCCCGCCCCGCGCCCGGCCTCATGCGCCGACCCCCACGCCCGCATCGATGAACAGGCGCAGCGCATCAGCCGCGCCGCCGCCCGCGCCGCGGACCTCCTCCTGCTCTGCTCCGATCCCCTCACCCCTTCGCTCGACCTTGCCGCCCTC
>CALMQD010000181.1 GCA_937871415.1 uncultured Phycisphaerales bacterium
GAGACGACGATGGAGTCGTAGTTGGCGGCGGGGATGGCGGCGCGGTAGGGGCCGAACCACTTGCGGGCCGCGTCCGGCGCGACGGTGCGCTGGGCGAGGGCGGGGGTGGGCTGGAAGAGCGCCAGGGCGCAGGCGAGCGCGGCGGTGAGCGCGGCGAGGGAGAGCAGGAGCGTGGAGCGGCGGGCGAGCATGGGGCACCTCCGGGGCGGTTACCCGGTTCTATCGGCGAGGTGGCCGGAGGTGGCGGCAGGGAAAGGGAGGGGCGGGGGCGGAGGCGGGGGGGGGGGGGGGGGGGGGGGAGGGGGGGGGGGGGGGGGGGGGGGGGGGGGGCGCGAGAGGGGAGTCAGAAGAGACGCTGCTGGTCCTTGACGTCCTTGACGCGCTGGTCGAGTTCGCGGAGTTCCTCGACGAACTCGGCGATGGACTTGTACTTGTAGTACTCGCTGGCGAAGCGGACGTAGGCGACGGGGTCGAGTTCCTTGAGTTTGGCCATGACGCGTTCGCCGACGACCTTGGAGGGGACCTCGCGGTCGAACTCGCGGTGGAGTTCCTCCTCGACGGTGTCGACGAGTTTCTGCTTGGCTTCTTCGGCGACGGGGAGTTTGCCGCAGGCGGCCGCGATGCCGCGCATGACGTTTTCGCGGTTGAAGGGGACGTGGGTTCCGTCGCGTTTGACGACCATGAGGCGTGCGGTTTCCTCGACGCGCTCGTAGGTGGTGAAGCGTTTGGAGCAGCGGAGGCACTCGCGGCGGCGGCGGACGACGCGGCCGGCGTCGCTGGCGCGGCTGTCGATGACCTTGTCGTCGTCCTGTGAGCAGAAGGGGCAGATCACGTGGGGAGAGGATACGCCGAGTTACGGGGGATGGGGTGTAGACTTGGGAGATGCAGGTTCTTGCAAGCCCACGCATCGTGTTATCGCTGGGCAGAGTGGGTGTCGTCCTGGGGCTGATGGCCGCGGGCGTGGCGCATCTATTGAAGAACGAGCCCACGGGATATCTGGGCCTGAATCTGCCGGGCGAGATTGCGCAGTGGTGCGCGGTCATCGCCGGGCCGGCGCTGTTGGTGCTGATCGTGCCGCCGCTGCCCGCCCGGGGCGATTCGAACGCGCTGGTGTCCGCCACCGATGCGCGGGGCGTCACGCGCAAGGTGGTGTACATCGAGACCGCGGGCCTTGGTGCGGGTGACATGCCCAAGGAACTGCGGGGCAAGCTGGCGATAGAGGGACTCAAGAACTTCCAGACGAGGTACACGTTTCCATCGCTTCGATGGTGGCTGGCGGCGGCGGTTACCGGGGTCGGTATCGCGATCATCGACGCGATGACGCCGATCCGGATCCTGGCGCCGCTGGTGGTGTTGGCGTTCGGCGCGTTGTCGAACGGACAAAACCGGCTTTGTGCGGCGCTTGTCGGGTTTTATCTTCGGCACGGGCGCTGCCCGTTTTGCGCGTATGACCTATCACAATCGCCGCCGGACGCGGACGGCGTGAGAGCGTGCTCCGAGTGCGGCGGGGCGTGGCGGCTGGAGCGCGATGCGGGCTCGAGCTCGCGGCCGAACGCGGCGAAAACCAATGCACCAGCCCCGGACGTCATGCCTGGGGCGACGGGCCGGGGCCGGTGAGTCGTGGGCGGGGTTGATGCGACGAATCGCGGGACGGGCTCGCTTGCGCGATCATTCGATGGTGACGACGTCGCCCGCGGCGAGTTGGATGTCGGGCGTCTTCGGGTCCGACCATTCGGCGACGGGGATCGTGGCGATGGTGATGACGGCGTTCTCCGGGCTGAGGCGTTGCACGATGATGGACTTGGCGCCCTCATTGAACTTCACGCCGGCCGACAGAAAACGCTTGAGGGTGAGCGTGCCGTTGCGGGGGAGCACCTCTTGGAACGGGTTCGCCTTCCCCTGGAGTCTCACGGTGTTTGCTTGCCGGGCCACAAGAAATTCGGAGAGGGCATCGCTGTCGGCCTTGGAGAGGCGGTTGCCGAGCGGGAGCGTGGCGACATCATCGCCGGGAGTTTCAAGCTGATTGATGATCCAGCGGATGTTCTCGTGGACGCGTTTAGGAGCGCGGACGAAGAGTTTGCGGCCGACGGCGTGGATGGAGGCGAGGTCGCCGTCGTTCTGGCTCCAGTACGTGGGCTCGATCGTCTGCGTGACGAGCTGCATCGCGTTCTGCGTGATCATGTTGGCTTCGTTGGGCGGGTAGTCGGAGAGGAACTTGGTGAGGTCGTATGCGGCGAGCTCGATCTCGCGCCGGTCGAGGTCTTGCTGGAGTGAGACCTCGACCTGATCCGCGCGGAGGCGCCAGCCCAGGCCGCCGGAACGCGTGATCTGGTCCTGAACGAGCTTCCAGGCCTCGGATCGCGGGATTGCGACGGCGCCCATCGCGATCGTCGTTTCGGGCCTGAGTTGGATGCGCTCGAACTGATCCCAGTGAACGAAGGCCGAGACCCCGAAGGACTTGGCGAAATCGTCGAAGAACTCGGCGGCGGTTTCGCCGGCGCGGACCGTGAGCGTGGGCTCGGGCGCGGTGGTCGTCGTGGCGAAGTCGGGGTCGAGGGAGGAAAGCGACTCGGGGGTTGTGGACTGAGCCGAGATCGTGGAGGACTGTGCGGGCGGAGAGTTGGGCGCGTGGGAGGGGGGCGCGACGGCGGCCTGTCGCAGGGCGAGGGTGCTGAGGCTGATGGCCGCGGCTGAGACGCCGAGAATCAGGGTGTTCATGATCCATCTCCTGGGGTGTGTGCGTTCGGCCTTGTGGAACCGCGAGGCGATGACGGCGGCGTCGCCGAGCTCGCGGATGGCGAGTTGAGTAGCGGCGGCTTCGGCGTGACCGTCGATCATCAGATCGCGGACGCGTTCGGTGAGGTGGGCTTCGAGTTCGGCGACGATCTCGCGGCGGCGCTCGGCGGGGAGGTTGAGGAGGCGCGCGAAGGCGTTGAGCCAGGCGTCGATGTGGATGGCGGTGGGCTCGTGGCCGCTCGCCCCC
>CALMQD010000182.1 GCA_937871415.1 uncultured Phycisphaerales bacterium
CGGACCCACCACCACGCTCGCCATTGCTTTCGGTGCCGGCGCCTTGTTGTCGGCCGCCGCGTCACGCCTGCGCATCCCCGCGGTGCTTCCGCTCCTGGTCGCCGGCGTGGCGCTGGGGCCTTCGGGCCTGGGCTGGATCGATACCTCCGACCTCGGCGAGTCGCTGCGGGCGATGATCGCGCTCTCCATCGGACTGCTGGTGTTCGAGGGGGGTCTGCACCTGGACAAACGCGAACTCGCCCGCGCGCCCCGGGCGGTCCTGGGGCTGCTGACGCTCGGGGTGCTGGTGACCTGGGCCGGCGCCGCACTGTTGGGGGTCTTTGTTCTGGGGCTCTCCTGGCCGATGGCGATCGTGCTCGGCTCCATGCTCATCGTCACCGGCCCGACCGTCATCCAGCCGATGCTTCGGACGCTCCGCCTGGAACGGAACCTGCACTCGGCCCTGAGCGCGGAAGCCATCCTCATCGACCCGATCGGCGTGATGGTCACGCTCCTGACGCTCGAGGTCGTGCGCGCGCACGCGGGCGGACAGCTGGAGGGCACGCTGGGCGACGTGCTGCTCCGCCTGGGCGTTTCGGTCGGCGGCGGGGTCGTCGTCGGCATCGGATCCGGTATCGCCGGCGCGGGCCTGCTCAGCGTGCTCGGCGGCACCGACCGACGCGGACTGCACGCCAACACCCTCAACGTCGCCGCGTTTGCCATCTGCATGCTCGCGATGGGCGCGGGCGAGATCGTCGCGCCCGAGGGCGGTCTGATCTCCGCGACCGTCGCCGCCATCATCCTCGCCAATACCCGGAGCGTCGCGACCTCGGACGTACGCCGGTTCAAGGAACAGGTGGCCACGCTGCTCGTAGGGATGCTCTTTGTGCTGCTGGCCTCCGACGTCGCGATCGCACGCCTGCTGCCGATCTCGAAGTCGCACGTCCTGTTCGTCCTGCTGCTCCTGCTGGTCGTGCGTCCGCTGAACATCCTGCTCGGCACGCCGTGGTCGCGGCTGAGCATCCGGGAGAAGGTCTTCGCGGGGCTCTTCGCGCCCAGGGGCATCGTCGCGCTCTCGATCGCCGCTCTTGCCGCCAGCCAGTTGCGCTCGATCGCCGACAGCCCGCCCCCGGGGACGGAGGACGATCTGACGGCCCGCCTCGCCGCGGAGGCCGTGGTCCTCGAGCCCGTCGTGTTCGAGGTCATCGTGGCGAGCGTGCTGTGGGCGAGCATCGCCGGGCCGCTGCTGGCGCGTCTCTTGGGCGTGCTCGCCGGACCGCCGCGCGGCGTGATGATCGTCGGCGCCCACCGACTGGGTCGCGAGGTGGCCAAGGCCCTCACGGGCGCGAACGTGCCGGTGGTGCTCGTCGATTCCAACTTCCGGTCCTGCTCGCTGGCGTCGAAGGAGAACCTGCCGACCATCTGCGCCGACGCCACCGACCTGGAGTTCACCTCCGAGCAGGCGAGAGAGTTTGAGGTGGGATGGGTGATTGCCTGGACCTCGAACTCGGATGTCGACCGAGTCGTCGAGCGATGGGCCGAGCGTCAGTTCGGCCCGGGCCGCGTGTTCGCGGGGGTGCCGAGCGTGCCGCTTTCCGGCGGCGAGGGGGCCACTGCAACAGCGCCGTCCCCCGGCGCCAGCACGGGTGGTGCCACGCTGCGGCAGATCGAACACCTCCTGCACGAAGACCGGCTCCGGGCCTGGATCGGCCCCAGGGCGGGTGCCGGATCGGTGCCGATTCTGGCGCTCCGCGACGGACGACCACTGGCGATCGCCCCCGCGGATACCGCCGACGCCGCGGCGACGTGGCTGCAGGTCGGGGTGCCCGAAACAGCCGTCGCGGCGGATCAGGCCCCGCCAAGCCCGCAGTCGCAACAGAACACCGCGGCAACCCCCGCAGGGGCGCAGTGATCCGCCTGAGCACACCCCGCAGCGGTTGGACCATTGCGGGGGCGGGCAGCTTCAATCCACGACTTCCGCGGCCATGCCGCGCCTCAAGCCCATGCCGTGGTCGCCGGCGCGAGTCGTGACAAGGTGTGGGCCGGGGACGGGAACCGCTCCATCCTCAGACCGTCGCCGCGACTTTCGCCCCGACGCGGCTCTCGTTGAGCAGTTTCCGCAGCACGGTCTGCAGGATGCCGCCGTTGCGGTAGTAGTTGATCTCGACCGCCGAGTCGAGCCGGCACACCACGCCGAACCTGATTTTCTGCCCCTTCTTCTCGCCCTGCGTGATGGTCGCCGTGACGGCCACCTCGCAGCGCGGCTCGAGTTCGGCCGGGAGTTCGATGTCGAAGACGTCCGTTCCGCACAGGCCCAGGCTCTGAGCGCTCTCGCCCGGCTTGAAGGTGAGCGGGAGCACGCCCATGCCCACGAGGTTCGACCGGTGGATCCGCTCGAAGCTCTCAGCGATCACCGCCTTCACCCCGAGCAGCATCGTGCCCTTCGCCGCCCAGTCACGCGACGAGCCCATGCCGTAATCCTTGCCGGCGATGACCACCAGCGGCGTGCCCTCGGCCTTGTAGTTCGTCGAGGCGTCGAAGATCGTGCTGATCGCACCGTCACCTTTCCTGGAGAAGTCTCGCGTCCACCAGCCTTCCCTGATCTTGCCGTTCTCCTCGGCGATCTTGTTCTTCACGCGCACGTTGGCGAACGTGCCGCGGGTCATGACGCGGTCGTTGCCGCGACGGCTTCCGTAGGAGTTGAACATGCTCTTGGGCACGCCCAGACCCTTGAGATATTGGCCGGCGGGCGAGGCCTCCGCGATGTCGCCGGCGGGAGAGATATGGTCGGTCGTCACGCTGTCGGCCACGTGCACCAGGCAACGGGCCCCGCTGATGCTCGCCAGCCGACCCTGCGGCGTCTGCGCCTTCATCCCCGTGAAGTACGGCGGGTTCTGGATGTAGGTGCTCTTGTCGTTCCACGAGTACAACTCGCTCTTGGAGACCGGCACCTTGTTCCACGTCTCGTTGGCGCTGAAGACCTTCGCGTATTGCTCCTTGAACTGCTGCGGCGTGAGGCACATCGCCTTGATCGACTGAATCTCGGCGTTGGTCGGCCAGATGTCCTTCAGGAACACCGGCTTGCCGTCCGGCGTCGTCGCCAGAGGCTCCGTCGAAAGGTCGATCGCCACCGAGCCGGCGATGGCGTAGGCCACGCACAGGGGCGGGCTGGTGAGGTAGTTCGCCTTCACGCTCGGGTGCACG
>CALMQD010000183.1 GCA_937871415.1 uncultured Phycisphaerales bacterium
GTATCGCCCAGCCCCAGTTGGCCGAGGTTGTTCGCGCCCCACGCCCAGAGCCGCCCATCGTTCGAGAGCGCGAAACTCGAAGACTGGAGGGCCTTGACGTCGGCAATATTGCTCAAACCCGGCACGGCAACGGGCACCTGGGAGGCAAAGAAGTAGTTCGGGTTGCCCAGCTGCCCCGACTGCTGGCTGCCCCAGGCCCGAACCGTTCCGTCCTGCAGCACGGCGAGCGAGTGGTTTCCCCCCGCGGCGATCTTCCGGACGAAGAACAGATTGGGCACAACCGCGAAAGTCGAGCGGCTGTTGAACGTGTTGTCGCCGAGTTGGCCGAAGAAGTTGCGTCCCGAGGCCCAGACGGTGCCGTTATCGCGGAGTGCGAGGACGTGGGTGCCGCCGGCCGCGATCGCGGTCACGCCGGAAAGGCCCGTCGCCGCGACAAGAGGGCTCGACACGGGCGTCGCGCCGTTGCCGAACTGACCGTATTCGCCGTCGCCCCAGCCGACAACCGTGCCATTGCTCAGCAGCGCGAGCGAGTACCGGTCGGCCGCGGCGATCGCGGTCACGCCCCCGAGCCCGACGGTTTGCACCGGCGCGCCGCGATCGACGGCGCTGCCGTCGCCGAGTTGGCGATTGCCGTTCTCGCCCCAGCCCCAGACACTCCCATCGCTCGTGCGCACGATCGCGTGTAAGGAGCCCGCCGCGGTCTCGACGACGTTGGACAGCGAACCGACGGGAGTCGGGAGCATGACAAAGTTGGTGCCGGACGGCGAGAGAAAACTCCCGTCGGTGACTCCCCACGCCCGCGTCGTGCCGTCCGTCATTCGGATGATCGACAGCACGTAGCCGGGCTCCGCGCCGGCGACGGCCGGGCCCGTGCCCGACTGCACCAGCGTTGGTGAGAGCCGCATCACGGATGTGCCATCGCCCAGTACGCCGTAGCCGTTGTTGCCCCATGCATAGAGCAGTTGTGCATGCGCCGCGTTGGAAAGACCCGCCGATGCCAGAATGCCGATCACGACCGCACGCACAACTTTTCGCGTCAGGAGCCGGCAACGGCCAACTCGGCGGCGAGGATGTCGTGCGGTGAACAGCATGCCGAGGAGTTTAGTGGAGTGACACGGGACATTGATGCGACTTCCAGTGAATTCCTGCGACGCGATAGCGATGAAGGGACGCGAGGGACCGCCCGGTTCACCAACTCAGCCCCACACAGCCCGAACGGAGCGCTCTTGCAACGTCCAACAACGAGAAAATCGGGCACATCGATCGAAACAGACGCGTGTCGGTTGGCGCCGTGGGTTGTGCCTGGCCTCCCGCCTTGCGCGGCCCGTCGCACGCCCTTGGACCCGACTCACACGCCGCAGACTCCAAACTCCGCGAACCACGCGTCGAGGAACCCGAACAGGTCCGCGACCGTCACGCTCGCGTCGCCGTCGAAGTCGGCGTGGAACGGGGCGTCGGGCTCGGGCGGCGACGAGAGTCCGAACTCGATGAACCAGGCATCGAGGAATCCGAAAAGGTCACCGATACCCACGCCCGCGGCACAATCAAAGTCGGCGGCACACACCGTCAGTTCCGCCGCGTCACTCGTGACCGTACCACACGCGCCCGATCCCGACACGACGCAGCGCAGCGTCAGACCGAAATGCGCCCGCGGCCGCACATAGACCCGGTTCGCCGAGCCATTGACCCGATACTCGTGCCCGCCAAGCGTGACCCATTGAGGAAACACCGGCACCGCGAGATCGACCCAAGCCCCGCCCCCGCTGGTGGCGTCCCAGTACTGCCAGCGATACACGAGCGGCGCGGCCCCGGCGACGTTCACCGCGAACTCGGAAGTCGTCGTTGGGCAGGTCGAAACGCTCGCGGGGCTGCTCACCAGCGTCGGTGCGCAGGGTTCGACAATCGCGAACGCGTGCTCGCCGCTGGCGCACGCCGCGATCGATCGGAAGCGGTAGCCGGGCAATGGCGATGGCACTTCGGTCGGCGTGGCGCGGGGCGATGTATCGCCCAGCCCCAGTTGGCCGAGGTTGTTCGCGCCCCACGCCCAGAGCCGCC
>CALMQD010000184.1 GCA_937871415.1 uncultured Phycisphaerales bacterium
CTCGGGCGTGTCGTGCCGAGGGTCGATCGAGAGCGAGAGGAATCGCGTCCGCGTGCCCTTCAGGCGGTCGACGACCTTGGACAGCGTATCGGTCATCGCGGGGCACACCAGAACACAGTGGGTGAAGATGAAGTTCACGACCGTGACCTGTCCGTTCAGGTCTTCGCGGGTGACGGGATGGCCGTCCTGATCGACCGCGCTGAACGGCGCGATCGAAAGCCCCAGCACACGCTCGTCGGGCTGCGCAGGGTCGATCTTCACGGTTCGATCGCGCGACGCGACGAAGATCAACGCCGCGGCTGAGGACAAGAACAGGATCAATGCCGCTACCACGAGGCGCTTGTACATCGTCATGCGCCAACCCTAGCGCGCACGCGCCAGATACCGCCAGTGTGCAGTTCTCGGATCGAGCCCGATCGCCGGCCTAGCGCGAGGCGGACTTCACGCCGCCGAGTTCTGGCGCCGCGACGCCCTTGGCGTAGGTGGTGTACACGAATACGGGCGCGCCGGCGTTGGCCAGGTGCTGTTGGATGAGCGGCTCGACGGCGGTCCATTCCAGCCCGCCGACGCCGGTTGCCAAGCGCGGCAGGGCGATCGAAGCAGGGCGCTCCGACTCCACCCACTTGGCCAGCTTTTTGAGCGCATGGTTTACGTGCTCGGTGTGGGCTCGCCCTGGTTTGCCCCCGTGTTCGTACGAGCCCTCCTGGGTGAACAGCGATGCGATGCGCACCGAGCCGTGGGGCCCCGTGCCCGACCAAACCCAGAAGTCGCCGGCCTTGGGATGGCCGACGTGCGCGTAGTGCCGAAAGTCCTTGTACATCGCGGGGAATTGCTCGCGCAGTTGCAGGGCCAAACCGGTGTGGAAGTCGTCGTTGGGCGCCACGCCGTGTGCGATGACGGGGGATGTGGAGAGCAGGATGTCGCCATGGACGTACTGGATCATGGTGGACTCGCAAGAGAGGGGTGCTTTATAAACGACAAATATATCAACAATATCTGCCGGGGTCCACGGCGCTCGCGGACAGATTCTGTAAAACCATTGGCATCAATGAGATAAAGCGGCCAAGTGCCGCAGGCTAGTGCCTGCTAAGCTACCGGCGTGCCAAAGTTCAATCCTTTCGCCAAGCTCGACAATCCCAAGGCGGTGTGGGCGTGGGCCATGTACGACCTGGCGAACCAGTCGTTTCAGCTCGTCATCAACACGCTGCTCTTCGGTGTGTACCTGCAGAAAGTCGTCGCGAGGTCGGAGGACGACGGGCGCCGATTCTGGTCGTACCTGGTCTCCGGTTCGCTCATCGTCGTGGTGGTGCTGTCCCCGGTGATCGGGGCGATGGTCGATGCAAAGTCCTGCAAAGCGAGGCTGCTGGTTCTGAGCGGCCTGGCGGCGTCGATCCTGACCGCTTGCCTGGCGCTGGTGGGCAAGGACCAGTTGTGGTTGGCCGCGGCGTTGTACATCCCCGCCGCGATCCTGGTCGGGCTTGGTGAAAACGTGCTCGCCGCGTTCCTGCCCGATCTCGCCAGCCCGCGCAACATGGGGTTCGTCTCGGCGCTGGGCTGGACCATGAGTTACGTCGGCGCGATCGTCCTTCAGTTGGCGGTGCTGCTGGGCGTCGCGGTCTTCGATTGGAAGACGCCCGAGCAATGGCGCCCGCTGTTTGTGTTCAGCGGCGTGTGGTTCGCCCTGGGCGTCATCCCGTCGATGCTCTTCCTCCGCGACCGTCCGCGTGGCGTCGGCGCGGACACCCGGGAGTGGATCATTGCCGCGGCGTTCCGGCGCCTGGGCCAAACCATCCGGGAGGCGGTGCGCTATCGCCAGTTGAAGACGTTCCTGCTCGTGTTCTTCGTGTACAGCCTGGGCACCCAGACGGCGGTCTACTTCGCCGGCTCGATCGCGACCGACTTCGGTTTCAGCACCCAGGAACTCTTCCTGATGACGCTCCTGCTGTCGCTCAGCGCCGGCGCGACGTCCGTGGTGCTCGCGAAGTACCAGGACCGCTGGGGAAGCGTTCCCACGCTGCGCGGGGTGCTGGCGGTCTGGTTTGTGACCATCGGGTCCATCGCCGCGTTGTACTACTGGCATGCGCCCAAGGCGGCCCTGTGGATCCCCGCGGCGGGTATCGGCATCGGTTTCGGCGGCATCGGCACGGCGAGCCGGGCGCTCGTCGGCTGTTTCACGCCGCCGGAGAAGAGCGCCGAGTTCTTCGGCCTCTGGGGCATGATCTACAAGGGCGCGGGCGTCGCGGGGCCGTTCATTTTCGCCTGGGTGTGGTCAAAGGTCGGCGCGACGGCCGCCCTCGCCATCATGTGCTCGTTCTTCGTGCTCGGAGCATTGCTGTTGTACCTGGTCAAAGAGCGCGAGGGGATCGCGGCAGTCACGGTCCCGGCGCCGACCCAATCGGCTTGACTCTCAGGTGTGCATCGGACGCTCGGGGCGCATCGGGTTCAGCGCCCGCGCGATGAACACGGCCCCGGCCCACAGGTCCGCGAAGACGCACAGACGCAGACGCATGCGGAGGCGCTTGAGCGCCGCGTCGTCCGGCTCCAGCCGGAGGCCCTGACGCACCCAGTATCGGGCTCGGTTCCACTGTCGCATCTGCGTGTAGGCCACCGCCATGTTGTGGATCGCCGGGACGAAGCGCGGATCCAGGCGCAGCACGCCCCGGCACGCCTCGATGCCCGCGGCACGGTCGTTCGCGGTTCCCAGCGCAAAGCAAGCAACGGCGAAGAGGTGCATCGCCTCGATGTCGGTCGTGGACGTCTGGAGCAGGCGCGAGAGCACGCGCTTGGCGTCCGCGGCGCGCCCGGCATCGAGGAGGACCTGCGCCAGTTCGTGCAGGTCTTCGGCGGCCCTCACGGCGGGAACGCCCCGCTCGCCCGGTCGGCCCTGATCGCGGACGCCCGCAGCATGCTCCCACTCCTGGTCGACGTCTTTGATTTCGGCGTCGAGGAGTTCACGCACGCGCAGCGACGACTGCTCGCGCACACCCGCGTCGGGGGCGCTCAGCAGCATCATCGCCAGACGCCTGCGGGCGCCGGGGAACGTCGCGTCGAGGCGCAGCACGATGCGCTGGCGGTAAAAGTCAATGTTGTCGGTGAAGTCCTTCA
>CALMQD010000185.1 GCA_937871415.1 uncultured Phycisphaerales bacterium
CGTCGCGGCGCTGGCCGCGCTGATCCTCGGGGCCGCGCTGGCGGCGTGCGGCGGCGACCCGTCGACTGGCGACGACGCCGGCGGCGATCCGATCGACGCCGGCATCGACGCGCCGAGCTGCGACCCCGAGCGTCCCCGCGCCGTGCCGATCACCGCGGTCACGGTGGGCCCGGCGGCGCTCGAGGATCGCGTCGTGGCGTTCATCGACGGCGCGACCCGCTCGATCGACGTGCAGATGTACACGTTCACGCTGACCCGCATCGCCGATCGGCTGATCGCCGCCGATCGCCGCGGCGCGCCGGTGCGGGTGTTGCTCGACGCCAACCAGGTCGACGCCGGCCTGCGCACCCGCCTGCAGAACGGCGGCGTCGAGGTCAAGCTGGCGCCGGCCGGCTTCCCTAACGCCCACGCCAAGTACGTCGTCGTCGACGGCGATCGCCTGCTGCTCGAGTCGGGCAACTTCACCGTCGCCGGCATGAGCGATCAGCGCAACTTCGCCGTCGAGGATCGCGATCCCCAGGACGTCGCCGACGCGGCCGCGATCTTCGCCGCCGACTGGGCCGGCACCGCCCCGACCCTGAGCTGCAGCCGGCTGGTGGTCACGCCCGGCGACTCGCGTCTGCGGATCCAGACGTTGATCGCCAGCGCCACCGCGTCGCTCGACATCGCCCTCTACTACCTGTCCGACACCGCGATCCGCGCCGCCGTGATGACCGCCAAGAACCGCGGCGTCGCGGTGCGGGTGTTGCTCGCGTCGACCGGCGAGATCCCCGAGAACGCGACCACCGCGAGCACGCTGACCGCTGGCGGCGTCCCGGTGCGGACGCTGGCCAACCCCGTGCTCCACGCCAAGGTCATCATCGCCGACGGCGCGCGCGCGCTGGTCGGCTCGAACAACATGTCGATCACGTCGCTGCGCGACAACCGCGAGCTGGGCGTGATCATGCGCGAGCCGGCCCCGGTGGCCGCGGTCCTCGCGCAGTTCAACACCGACTGGAACGCCGGTACGGCGTGGCAATAGCGAGTCGCGGACTCGCGTCGACGCCGTCCGCGGTCAGCGCTTGGCGGCGGCCTGGGCCTTGAGGCGATCGAACTCGGCCTGCTCGCTGCGCGGCAGCAGGCGCACCAGGCAGCGGCCGGGCTCGCTGGGCAGCTCGCCGATCACGTAGACGTGCTTGTTGCGCCACGCCGCCCACCGCGGCGTGTCCTCGAACGGCGCGCCGAAGTTCGTCCGCAGCCAGCTCTTGACCGCCTCTTCGTCGCACCCGCGCACCTGCAGCTGGATCTCGATCACCGGCGCCGACGGCTCGGTGCCGAGGAAGTACAGGTCGACGTCGGCCGGCCGCCCCGCGACCCCCACCGGCGGCTGCATGAAGCACCAGGTGCCCTTGCGCCCGTCGGGCAGGTCCGTCGGTTCGCACCGCCCCGGCGCGTCCTTGAGCGTCGTCTTCCCCACGCGGTACGCCCCGATCCCGCTGTACCCGCTCCGCCCGCCATCACACGCCGCCACCGCCACCACGCCGATCGCCATCGCGCACGCGCTGCCGTTCACGAACTTCACCCGCCTATCCTGCCACGCCCCGGCGCGCGTGGGTCTGTTCGAGGCCAGGTCCGGTTTGGGGAACCACCACCGTCGCGGTCGTCGCGAGGTCACTGTCCGAGGTCTCGCTCAACCCACCGAGCGCGCGCTCTCGCGTTTCGGGGTTGTCCGAGGTCTCGCTCAACCCACCGAGCGCGCGCTCTCGCGTTTCGGGTGGGGGCCCCACGTCTTGTGGGGGAGGCTGTCCGAGGTCTCGCTCAACCCACCGAGCGCGCGCTCTCGCGTTTCGGGTGGGGGCCCCACGTCTTGTGGGGGAGGGTTTTTTCGAAAAACCCTCTCTTGATCACGCCGAGACGCACTGCAGCATCAGCGTCGTCACGTTGTCCGTGCCGCCGGCGCGGTTCGCCGCGTCGACCAGCTCGGCCACCGCGCGCTCCAGCGACTTCGCGTTGGTCGCGATCTGGTTGATGCCCTCGTCGGGCACCATGCCGGACAGCCCGTCGGAGCACAGCAGGAACACGTCGCCGCTCTTGATCTGGTGGGCGCGGATGTCGACCTGCACGGTCTCGCGCATGCCGAGCGCACGCGTGATGACGTTCTTGTGCGGGAAGTTCCGCTCCTCTTCCTCGGTCATGTCGGGCTTGGCTTCTTTGTAGTCCTCGAGCAGCGAGTGATCGCGCGTCAGCTGCGCGATGCCGCCCTCGCGGACCCGGTACACGCGCGAGTCACCGACGTGGCCGATGTACGCCTTGTCGCCCGCCACCAGGCACGAGACGATCGTCGTGCCCATGCCCTTGTAGCGGATGTCCCGACACGAGGTCTCGAAGATCCGCAGGTTGGCCAGCTTGATCGCGCAGACCAGGCGGTTCTCGATGTACGAGAGCGACCGGTCCATCTTGTACGGCCAGGTGACGTCCTCGTCCTCGCGGGTGCGCTGGTAGAACTCGCCGATCGTCTCGGCGGCCATCTTCGACGCCACCTCGCCGGAGGCGTGGCCGCCCATGCCGTCCGCGACGATGTACAGGCTCTCTTCGGGGAGCATGAAGAGCGCGTCCTCGTTGTGGGTGCGCTTCATGCCGACGTGGGTCATTCCGGCGTACTTGAGCTTCATCGGCGCGTCGTAGAAGCGCGTCGTGCCCACGATCCTGCCGTCGCGATTGTCGATGATGGCAAAG
>CALMQD010000186.1 GCA_937871415.1 uncultured Phycisphaerales bacterium
CAGTTTGTGCGCCTGACCGTGCCCTGAACTCATACGCCCTCTGCTTGACGCCCCGTGGCCGTGCCCACTTCCTGCCTCAACTCCTCGATCCCTCGATCCCTCGATCCCTTTCCCCTCAGTTCAACTGCCCCTGCTCCATCTCCCGCAACCGGAACAGGCTCAGCGCCGGCGGCCACAGCAGGTAGTCGCCCCGCACGCCCTCCCGACCCTGCGTCGCCTCGCGGATCCCTTCCGGCACGTTGTTCGGCCCGATGCTGAACAGGATGAACTCGCCCACCGGGATCGGCACCTCGAACGACGGATACGGCTCCGGCGGGAACATCTTGATCACGTACGGCTGCGCCTGCCCGTCCGCCCCCTTCGGGTTCTCTCGACCGGAGATCCAGTACACCAGGTCCGACCGCGCCGACGCGTACGGGTCCTTGTCCAGCACCTTCACGATCGCCGGGCGCGTCGAGTTCAGCGCCGGCGGCAGCGACTTGTGCTCCAGCAGGTACGCGTACACCGCCAGCGACATCCGCGTCCCGGCAAACTCCGTCCGCTCGCGCTGCCGGTCCTTCATCAACTGCTCCATCGGCTCCATGTCAAAGCCCACCAGCGCCAGTTCCGGATGCCCCCGCACCCGCAGCAGGTAGTCCGTCTTGGTCTGCTGCATCGTGTCGAACTCCGACAGATCCCACCGCTTCGTCCAGTCGCCCTGGATCGCCCGCAGCGCCTTCTGGCTCGCCGTCAGGTCCGCGTGCTGCTGCCCCACCTGGCTCCAGTACGCCGACGCGCTGAACAGCCGCAGCGGCCGCTCGTTCGACGTGATCTTCGCCATCGTCGGCCCGAACACCGTCTCGTCCGCCCCGCCGCCCTTCTTCAGCACCCGCGCCAGCAACTGCTCACGGCCCAGGAAGTCCGCCGTCGGCGGGCGCAGCCGGTTGATCGACAGGTACCCGTCCACCGGCATCTTCCCCAGCAGTTCCGTCAGATACGCCGTGTCCAGTTTGTGCGCTTCCGCCCGGTAGTCCTGGTACGCGATGTCCCGCATCCGGACCAGCGCCAGGAGCATCGACTGCATCGCCCACGTCTTCTCTTTCAGGAACGGGCGGTCCATGTACTGGCGCGTGAAGAACACCCAGTTCGACATCACCGTCATCGCGCCCTTCGCGTCCCCTTCCTTCTGAAGCCGCGACGCCTCCACGTGGCACAGGATCCCCAGCGTCTCCAGTTCATCCATGAACCCGATCTGCGCGCCCGCCAGCGTCGGCGTCTCGCCCAGTTCCGTGTACATCCCCGCCGAGACCATGTCCAGGTCCACGCCCTCCACCCCGTACGGCTGCGCAAACACGTACGCCTTGCGGTGGTCCCGCTCCTCCGTCACCTTCGCCACCGCCTTGAGCAGCGCCTGCTGCGCCTCGCCCTTGGCCCACTCCGCGCACGCCTCCCACCCCGGCCCCTGGCTCGCCAGCAGCGCCGCGTGCTCCTGCGACTTGAGCACCCCCGGCGCCGCCTGCATCTTCACCAGCAGAGGCAAAAGCACCAGGTCCG
>CALMQD010000187.1 GCA_937871415.1 uncultured Phycisphaerales bacterium
ACGCTGAGCACCGCAGGATCCTGGATCGATTGCACGCCGGCGCCCCGGGCGCGAACGCCGCGGAGATTGTCGCGCGGGCGCTGCGGGGCGTGCTCGAGGGCGAGATCCCCACCCGCCGGGCCCGCGGCCTGCCGATCCCCTCCCACGCGCTGAGCACCGCGAAACTGCCGGCGCACCGCCCGCGCTCTGTTTCAACCGGCGCCGGGGCCTCCCGGTCCGCGCGCCGCATCCGCGTCGTCAACATGGTCAACGTCGACGGCTCGCCCGTCGGCGGCGTGATGACCTGGGCCCTGCGCCTCGCCAGGTCGCTGCCCGCGCGCCGGCCCGAGTTCGATGTGCGCACGCTCGCCGTCGTCAACTTCGCCGACGCCCTGCACGCCCGCGGCTTTGACATCGACGACGGGCCCGGCGGAACCACCGACCTCTGCGTGCTCGACGACCTCATGGACACGCACGAGCGCCTGGAGCACCTGCGGCAGTCGCTCCTGCGCCTCGACCCCGACATCATCCTGCCCAACTTCGCCGACCAGTGCTACATGGGCGCGATCCTCGCCCGCGCAGAACTCGAGAAGTCCCACCCGACGCGCATCGTCTCCATCGCTCACACCGACTCGGCCTATTACCAGGACCTCGCGAGCACCTACGACACCTTTGACGCGTGCGTGGGTGTGAGCGGCGCGTGCATGAACTGGGTGCGCCCGCTCGCCGCGGGCCGCCCGTGCCGCGAGATCCCGTACGGCATCCCGATCTCGCCGCGCCCGCGCGAGGCGTCCCTCGACGCGTCGCGCCCGCTGCGCATCGCGTACATCGGGCGCATGGTCGAGGAGCAGAAGCGCGTCTCGCGTCTCTGGGAAGTCATCGAGGGCCTCGACGCGCTGCTCACCGGTGATCAGACGTTTGAGTTCCACCTCGTCGGCGACGGCCCCGACATGGACAAGGTCCTTGCCCGGGCAGGCGGGCTGCGGCTGCGCCATGGGCGGCTGGAGATCCACGGCCGGCGCGCCGTCGATTGGGTCGAACGCTTCACCCGCGGCATCGACGTGAGCGTGCTGGTGAGCAGTTACGAGGGCACGAGCGTCACCATGCTCGAGGCCATGGGCCAGGGCGTGCTCCCGTGCGTCACGAACGTTGGTTCGGGCGTCGAGCAGTTCGTTCGCGACGGCGAGAGCGGCATCGTCGTCGGCCTCGAGGAGATGGACCTGATGAGCCGGCGCCTGGCCGAACTCGTCCGGGACCGATCCCTGCTCCGGCGCCTGTCGCTGGGGGCCTATCACGCCGTCGCGCACCCCGGCAGCCCGGTCACCCCCGACGCCCACGCCGATGCGTACGCCGATCTGTTCGAACAGGTCCTGGCTCTGCCGGCTTTCACGGGCGGGCACGCGGCGAGCGCCCTGCGCCCTATCGACACCTGGCGCTGGAAGAAGTACTGGTGCGACCGCCCCGCCCAGGCCCGCGACTGGTGTGCGCAGCAACTCAGCGCGCTCGGGTACGCGCCCGTCGAGATCGATCCGCCCGAGGCTCGGCTCGCGGCCCTGGTGCGCCGCCCGCGATCAACCCAGGAGCCAACGCCCGGCGTGGTCCTGACCGATGTCGCTACGGCGTTCATCGAACCATCCACGTTCGCCGGCCTGCGCGAGGCGGGTATCGGCGTTGCCGTCGCGCCCCGCCTGGCTCAGGACGAACTCATCTGGCGCGTCGGGCGTGTCATCCGAGACGCGCTCCGCTCCGGCTCGCGCCGCATCGCGGTCTACGGCACCGGTCAACACACACACCGCCTGCGCGTGCTTTTCGAGTACCAGCACGAGAATCTCCTGCTGGACAAAGGCGAGCCCGACCCGTTCGTCGCGTTCATCGATGACGCCGCTCCGCCGCTGAACGGCCGGAGCGTCGACCGGGCCGAGCGGCGCTTCGACCGCCCGATGCTCACGCTCGCGGACGCCGTCGAGCGCCTGAGCCCCGACACGATCCTGCTCTCCTCCGACGCCTTTGAAAGCGTCATGTGGGCCCGCACCGCCGACCTTCGCGCCCGCGGCGTGCGCGTGATCGCGCTCTACGGCAGCGACGCCGCTCCGTCACCCGACGCCCCCCGGGCCGGCGCCCACGCTGCGCCCGCGCTCGCCCGATAGCCCGCCGACCAAGGACACGCCCATGACCAGCGCCCTCCTCTCTCCGACCGCTGTCCGCGACCCCGGCGTCCCCGACCCCCTGGAGTTTGCACGACTCGTGCAGCGCCTTGTCGCCATGGGCTCGACGCCGGTCGCCGTGATGGGGTCGGGCTCCTTCGTGCAGCGTCTGATGCCCACGACGTTCGCACCCGCGGGCACCCTCGTCGGGCTCATCGATGACCAGCCCGGCCGTGCGGGAAAGACCTGGGCCGGCCTCACGGTCATGGACACGCCGGGCGCGCTGAGCAAGGGCGTCCGGGGCGTGATCATCGCGGCCTACGGGCGCGAGTTCGAACGACTCTGGGCCCGGCGCGGGCCGCTGCGTGAAGCCGGTGTCTCCATCCTCGCCTGTCCCTGCCCGTTCGAGACCAAGGGTTGGGACGAATGCCTGATCGAGCAGTACGAGTGCGCGATCGCGCGGGAACGCGGCCTCAGGCCCCTCTACCACCGCACGTATCCGCCCGAGCATCCCGTCGCGTGGGACTGGCTC
The DNA here is from genome assembly GCA_937871415.1 of uncultured Phycisphaerales bacterium. GTDB lineage: Bacteria > Planctomycetota > Phycisphaerae > Phycisphaerales > UBA1924 > JAHBK01. Next base: position 2,656 of record CALMQD010000187.1, read on the forward strand.
CTGCGTCCGCTCAAGGAGACGGCGCGCCCGGGCATGTCCGTGCTGGAGGTCGGCAGCGGCGCCGGGCTCTGGACGCAGCACCTGATCGAGCAGGCGGGCACCTACCACGCCGTGGACTACAGCGCGCGCCTGCTGTACGAAGCCATCGAGCCCCGCTTCGCCCGTTACATCGGCAAGCTGCGCCTGCACCACGACGAGAAGGCCCTCCTCGCAGACGTCCCCGACGCCAGCGTCGACCTCGCGTTCAGTTTCGATGTCTTCGTCCACTTCAAGCCCGACCTCGTGCACCAGTACCTGCGGGCGATGCACCGTGTGCTCAAGCCCGGGGGCACGATCCTGCTCCACCTGGTCACCTGGAACAGGAAGGCCCTGGAGACCTGGCAGGAGAAGTTCGCGCCGCACCTGCAGGGGCGCGGCGACGAGATGCACTACAACACACTGGACAGCCTGCGCGTGAGCGCCGACGCGATCGGTCTGCGCGTCGAACAGGTCGGGCCCGAGGTCGGGTGGGCGTACCTCGCCCGCTTCACCAAGACGTCCTGAACGCCTGGGGCGGCCGCGCCCGCTACGCCGAGGTCGCCGCGCGGAAGATCGCCAGGCACGCCGTCTGGCCGTGAACATACACATCGCCTTCTGCGCCCACCGGACCGATCTCGCCGCCGGCGCAGAACCCGGCCAGCGGCACGGGGTTGACCAGCGGCCCCAGCGGGCGTCCGCCCTTGGCGCTCGCCACGCCGCTGAGCGACGCCGGCAGCACCGCTGGTCCATCCGGCGCTCCGGCGCCGGTGGTTTCATCGGCCGGGCGGGCGAAGGCCCGCGCGATCATGGCCGCGTCGTGGCTCGCCTGGTTGAAGAGGCGCGAGCCGCGACCGTTGCACGTGAACAGCAGCAGGCCCGAGGGCCGATCGTGCAGGCGCTGGGCGTCGAGCAGCATCGCGAGGTCTTCCCCGGCAGTCCGGGCGTCCCGCACATGGAACTGGACCGTCTGACCGACCTTGAGCAGATGGGCCACGGCGATCGCCCCGACGCCCGCGCCCCCGGGCCCGCGCGCCGGCTCCGCCTCGCTCTCGGGAGACCACCCGGAATCCTCGTCCTCCGGCTTGGGCGGACGCCCGACGCTCTGGTCGATCCCGATGAGGTTCCGGATGACAAAGTCGTCGCGTCCGAACCGGCTCTTGTACTCGCTCACCGCGACGCCGACGAACAGGCCCCGGCGCACCTGCTGCTTGGTCTCGTCGTCGAGCGATTCGAGCAGTTCCGAGAGCACCTCGAGCGCCGGCCGCCCCCCCAGCGCGGTGATGAGCTGCCGTTTCCCCGCCGTCACGACCATCGGCTTGCCGATCGGCTTGCACCCCTGCGACACGAGGGTGTCGATCCGCAGATTGCCCCCGGAGAACGACACGCCCACGCCGCCCGCGCGGAAGATCGAGTCGTTGACGAGCAGCACGTTGCCGCCGGGACGGGGCGACGCCGACGCGACGCCCCCGATGATCGGCGCCCGCCTCGCCCCGGGCCTGAGCGCCGCCCGCACCGGACGCAGGAGCGTCGAACCCGCCTGCCCGTCGCGCGCCGCGGCCAGGATCGGCAGCACGGCGTTCACCGGCACGCTGAAGGGGTCGACGAGCAGGACCGTGCCCCGGTGCTCGGGCCCGAACCCGGCGACGCGCCGCACCAGGTCCAGGTCGCCCGCCGAGTCGGGCCGCACCACCGGCAGGTCGTCGGTCTTGAAGACGCGGACGTTCACGCCCGGCAGACGCGCCGCCAGCAGCGACACGCCCGGCTGGCGTTCGAGCTCCGTCTCGCCCCCCACGACCGACTCGCCGGAAACGCCCACCAGCACGCGCGGCGCAAGCTCGGTCCGGATCGCCTCGGCGATCAGCCGCGCGTCGTCGATGTGGTGCGATGAAAAGAACAGGATCGCCAGGTCGCACGCCGGCGCGTCCGCACCCTCGCCCGGTCCGCGCGGGTGCGCCGCCAGGTCGGCGCGGCACTGGCGCGCGACCTGCACCGCGGCCTGTCGCGCGTCGAGATGCCCCGACAACGCCGACGCGAACACCGGCGCAGCGCCGACGGCGATCTGGGCACGGACCGGGTTGGAGTCGGGGAGCGGGTTCATTCGGTACGAGTTTCCGTCCGGGCGCGAACGCCGCGGGGATCACAACGACGCTAGGCAAGCATGAACTGCCGCGCGCCGCCCGCCACGATGAAACGCAAAAACAAACCGGGGCACGCGCTGGGCGTGCCCCGGTGAAGGGTGTCGATAATCGCTCTCCGGACTCAGCCGCCGGACTTCTCGCCCTGGCCCGCCGGCGCCGACGCGGGCGCCGCGCTCGCCGCCGAGGGCGTCAGCGACATCTTGACCGAGTTCGCAGGCGTGTAGTACTTCGCGAACACGGTCTTGATCTGCTCCGCCGTGAGGTTCTGGTAGAACTCGTTGGCCGCCATGACGTCGTCGAGCGTGCGGCTGCGGTAGGTGATCGTGCCGGTGTTGCCGACCCAGAAGTTGGGCTGCTTCATCGACTCGTCGAGCGTGTTGGCCATCTGCTTCTTCATCGTCGTCATTTCTTCTTCCGTCGGACCGTCCTTGGCGAACTCGGCGAACATCTCGGGCACGACCGTCAGCACGCGCTCGACCTTCGACGGGTCGGTCGGCATGATCGCCATGAACATCGAGAAGCCCGGGTACTCGGCGTTGGGACGCAGGCCCGCGCCGGGCGAGTACGCCAGCTGCTCCTTCTCGCGCACGCGCTGGATCATCCGGGTGGACATGATGCGGCTGGCCGCCTGCATCGTCCGCGTCTCGGCCAGGTTCTCGAAGTCCGGGCCGTAGAACCCGCAGCACGCCAGCGCCACCGGCGTGGGCGTGTCGATCGTCTGGTTCTTGGCGATGGGCCCGACCGGACGCTGCAGTTTCCGCAGTTCGTCGAGCGTCGACCCGGTCATCTTCGGGCGGTTCGAGAGCGAGCCCAGGTACGTCGACGCCAGGCGCATCGCCTCGTCACGCTGGATATCGCCGACGATCGTCACCTCGATCGGGGCCGAGGCGATCTCGCGCGCCAGCCAGGCCTGCGCCTCCGCCGGCGTGCGGGCCTCGACCTGCGCCGCCGTGATCGACTGTGTCCGGGCGTCCGAGACCGGGTAGATGGTCGTCGCCAGGAGTTCACCGAACGCGGCCTGGGGGTTCTTGGTCCGTTCCTCGATCTGCTGGAGCGTCGCCTTCTTCCACTGCTCGAACGCGCCGTCCTCGATCTTCGGATCGGTCAGCAGGAGGTACGCCAGCTGGAACCCGGTCTCGAGGTCCTTGGGGCTGCCCGAGATGCTCAGGGAGAGCGTGTCGGTGTCGCTGAAGCCGCCGACGCGCACGTTCTTGCCCGTGAGCAGGTCGCGGATGTTCGTGCTCGTCAGCTTGCTCGTCGCCGGGCGCGACCACGCGAGCGACGCGACCTCGGCGATGCCGCGGTCCTTGGCCGTCTCCTGGATCGTGCCGCCCGCGAGGTTGATGGACACCTGCACCTGGTCCTTGCGGATGTCCATGAAGCGGTGGTGAACGATGACGTTGTTGGAAAGAACCGCGGTGGCGACCTGCGACGCCGCGTGCTCGCTCTGCTCGACGATCGAGCCGGGCGCCGGGGCCTTGGCCAACAGCTGCGTCGGGCGGTCCTCGTCGGCCATCGGCTGGGTCTTCACGTCGAGGGCCTTCTTGCCCAGGTCGACCAGCTGCTGCTCGCTCGGCACGTCGGCCAGCGACGACGGCAGTTCGGCGATGAAGACGACGTTCGTCGGGTCGAACACCGTCGCGAACTCGCTCGACACCTCGCTGGGCGTGATCGTGGGCAGGATCTTCTTGAGCGCGTCGAGCTCCTGCACCGCCGACATCACCGGCTCGCCGTCGTTCACCGAGGTGTTCATGCGGCGCATGAGCATCGCCGCCGGGACCGTCTTCTCCTGCTCCACGAACCGCTCGGCGCCCGCGATGATGTCCTTCTTGACGTCGTCGAGTTCACGCTGCGTGAAGCCGTGCTGACGCGCCTGCTGCAGGTCGTGGCCGAGCTCGTTGACGAGGTTCTTCCACTCCTCGGGCTTGCCGCTGGCCGAGACCCCGTTCCAGCGACCGGCGTGGAAGAGGTCGTCGCTGCTGGCGCTCGCCGAGAGATAGGCCGTGCCGCCCTTGTTGATCTTCGCGCCCATGCGGCGGTTGAACGCCGCCGTCGCCAGGTCCGTCACGAGGTTGGTCCGCATCTGCTCGTACGTGGTGACCGGCGGCCGCGGCTTGTCGATGCGGTTGATCGAGATCGACGCCTCGGTGACCTCCTTGTCCGTCGCGACGATCGCGAAGGTCTTGTCCGTCGGCGCGACCTTCGGGTCCTGGTCCGCCGGCACGGGCACGCGCTCGCCGAACGAGAAGTTCTTCTTGATGTGGTCCACGACCACCGACGGGTCCTCGTCGGCCACCACCATGATCGTCATGTTCGACGGCACGTAGTACTTGCTGTAGTAGTCGCGGAAGTTCTTCTCCTGCACCGTCTTGAGCGACTCGTCGGTGCCGATCGGGATGCGCTGGCCGATGAGCGAGCCCGGCGCGACGCGCTCCAGGATGTAATCCTGGATGCGCTGCGGGCCGCCCGAGCGGGCGCGCTTCTCTTCAAGAATGATCTGACGCTCTTCGTCGATCTCCTTGGGCAGGAGCAGCAGCCGGCCGGCGACGTCCGCGAAGAACGTCATGCCCTTGTCGAGCGTCTCGGGCTTGGTGTCGGGGAACGCGAGCTGGTAGACCGTCTGGTCGAAACTCGTGAAGGCGTTCTGGTGCTGGCCGAAGTTCAGGCCCATGCTCTGGAAGAAGTCGATGACCGTGCCCGGGGGGAAGTTCTCCGAGCCGTTGAAGGCCATGTGCTCGAGGTAGTGCGCAAGCCCGCGCTGCTCGTCGGTCTCGTTGAGCGAGCCCGACGAGACGTTGATCCACATCGTGGCCCGCCCCGGCGGGTTCTGGTGCTTGAGCACCATGTACTTCAGACCGTTGGGGAGCGTCCCCTGCACGATCCGCTCATCGGTGGGCAGGGGCTGGGCGCCGGCGGCGCTGACGCAAAGGAGCGAGGCCGTGATCGCCGCGCCCGCGAGCAGCGTGCGTGCCGACCGCCGCGAACAGCGACGCGGGCCGGAGACAGATCGTTCAGACGACTTCGACATGATGGGGTTCCAGGCGGTGCCGGCGCATCGGATCCCGGCTCTTCCGGGCTCTGCGCTCGCCCCCAGTTGTCGATCGGGACCGACTTCGCCGCCCGCGCGCGACACGCGCGCTCCT
>CALMQD010000188.1 GCA_937871415.1 uncultured Phycisphaerales bacterium
GATGAAGGGATCAGGCGCCGGAGTGCTCGGCGATCAGCCGCCCTGGGCGTCGACCTGCGCCTGGGCCTCGCCGGCGGCATCCTCGGCCTGCTGCGCACGGATCGCCGCGATCGCCCGGCGCACGATGCGGAGCTGCTCCGCCGGCGAGATCGAGGCGCCGAAGGGGTTGGCGGGCTGCGCCGGGTTGGGGCGGACGACGACGTTCTCGGCGCCGGGGTTGTCGTCGGCCCCCTCGGTCTCCGCGGCCAGGCGTTGCTCGATGGACTCGAGGCGTTTGACGATCTGCGCGTCGCTCTCGGGCGCGGGGATGGGCGTGTCGAACGGGTCGAATCCGCCCATCTGCGCCTGGGCGGCAAAGCCGCGTCGCGGATCGACGACGATGCCCCGGTTGTTGCGGAAGATGACCTGGGCGCCCATGGCGTTCCACTCGAGGCCGTCGGCGCCGACCTGGCGGGACGCGCCGCCTCCCGCGGGCCGGATGGAAGTGAAACGGCTGCCCGGGGGGGCGGCTTCCGTCGGCGGCGCGATGGCGCCGGCCCCGCGGGTCTGCCCCGCGCGGATGCGGCGCCAGGCGCAGTTCTCCGGAACGCCCTCGACGCTGGCCCTCGTCACCTCGGGCGCGAAGCGGTTGATGCGGGCGTTCCAGGCGCGGATCAGGATGCCCAGGCTGGTGCCGCCCTGTGTCAGGTTCTCGTAACTGCCCAGGGGCACGTCGACTTCGAGCTTCTCGGCGCCGCGCCGGATGACCAGGTGCAGCGCGTCGCCGGGGTCGCGCGAGATGATCTGCGACTGGATCGTGCGCCGGGACAGCGGGCCCTTGAGCGCGATGCCGTTGACGCTCACGATCATGTCGCCCGGCTGCAGGATCGAGAACGCCGGGAACCTCTCCATCGTCCGTTCGAGGATCACGCGGTTGTCGACCTCGGTGAAGAAGCCGATGCCCATCGCCGCGCGGGGTGAGGTCACGAACTTGAGCTGCGCGATGTCCATCAGACGCGCGCGCTGCTCGGTGCTCAACTGACGCTCCGCCAGGATCTTCTCGAGGTCCTTGAGCGTCAGCAGCGAGATGTTCCGCAGCGTCGTGTCGGCGATGTCGCGCTCGCCCCAGTCCGCGGAGTCGAGCTGCTGCACCAGGCTCTCGACCAGCGCCGCCTGGGTCGGGTCGTCGCCGAGCTGGGCGTTGGGATCGCGCGGGAACGGCGGGAGCGAATAACCCCCCACAGGCTCGGCGTACGCCGCGCCGACCCACGCCAGCAACAGCCCCAGCGCGGGCGCGGCCGATCGGAGTTGATTCGCGGGTCTCGCCATGATGCGCGGCATCGTCGTTCGGAGTCGGAGCGGCGAAAGTCGGTACGTGCTCCGGGGCAGCCGGGATCTTCTACCGGAAGGGAACAGGGCCCGCGTGAGCCCCAACTGATCTGCGCGTGATTCTTCGCCCCGGAGGCGGTCCGGGCTCGGGGTTTCCGGACCTCCGATCCGCGTGCACCGCACAGGTTGCCCGCGCCCGGACGCCAGAGAGAGTCTACTGGATCGACGACAACCGAACAAGTTCCGTCTGAGCGTTTTCGAGCGCGCCGGCGGCCTTGTCCACGGCCCGGAGGATCGCGCCGGCCTCCATGCGTTCGAACGCGCCCGTCGCGGCGATCGGCGTCGCCGCTTCCAGGACGAGCGCCTCGATCATCAGCCACGGGATGCTCGGTCGCGCCTGGTCGAGGCCGTCGTCGATCTGCGGCGGGCGTTCACGCCGGGCGCGGTTGAACCCGGCCCAGAAGGCCTGGAACAGATCGGGCCCGAGCGCCAACTGCATCTGCCCCGCGACGGTCTTCTTTCCCAACGCAAACTGCATCGCGCCGTTCACCGCGTCCATGAGCGCCGGCGCCTGGCGCGCGGAATCGAAGTCGAGGATCGCGGCGACCTTGCTCAGGGGCTGCTGGGCGCTCTCGATCGCGTAGATCAGGTTCCCGGGGTGCCAGTCGGCATGGATGATCTGTTCGCTCAGCAGGTCGGCGCCGTTGGCCGCCGCCCGCTCCCAGGCGCGGGCGTATCGCTCCTCCAGGCTCCGGCAGATCGGCGCGTGCTCGGGCTGGTGCCGGGCGATGGAGCGGAGCAGGCGGGCGGCGTCGGGACGCGCGTGGTAGGAGCCCCGGGGCAGGCGCCAGGAGGGGCGGAACTCGCGCAGCTCGGCGTGCACGTGCGCCAGCAGGTCGCCCGCGCCCGAGGCGTCGCCGGTGGTGCGGGCGTAGGGGCGCCCGCGGACGAACTTGTACACCTCGTACACCCGCGGGCCGCGCACGGGCTCGGTCGCGGGCTCATCGGCCGCAGGCGCGGGGGCCTTGGCGAGCGCCTCGGGAGAGAGTTGCAGGAGCGAGTTGTTGTCCTTGCGCGTGCCCACGAGCTGCGGGGCGGGCACGCCGCGGGACTCGAGGAACAGGATGATCTCGTGCGTCAGCGCGACGGTGTGCGGATCGCTGGCGGCGCCGGGGGCGCGTCGCTTGAGCAGGTACGACGCGTGATCGCTGATGAGCAGGACCTTGGGGCTCTCGCGCGAGCCCCCGGGGAGTTTCCGCACCGTGCGGATCGTGCCGAGGTTGTAGTGCGAGCAGACCAGCACCAGCTCGCCGGCGGTGATCCGGCCCGGGTGGCGCGGGTCGCTGGTGGAATCCGGGACCGAGCGCGGGGGCGACATCGGCGCGGGCTCGCGGCGTGCGTGCTCGGGAGAGTGGGGCGGGAAAGGCGGGTTCACGCTCCGGTTCCTTCGCCGGCCCGGCGCCGGGGGTCACTCGACGTTCTGCACCTGTTCCTTGATCCGATCGATCGCGCCCTTGATCTCGACCGTCCAGCGCGCGATCTCCGCGTCGTTGCACTTGCTCGCGATCGTGTTCGCCTCGCGCAGCATCTCCTGCGTGAGGAAGTCGAGCGTGCGCCCGATCGGCTTGGGGTCCTTGTCGCTGAGCAGCTCGGCGAACTGGTCGATGTGCCCCGACAGGCGCGCGATCTCCTCGGCCGTGTCGACGCGCTCGGCGGCGATGGCGATCTCGCGCACGATGTCCACCGTCTCGACCGCGACGCCGAGCTCCTCGATCATCTGCTGGATCTTGGCCTTCAGGCGCGACTCGTACTCGGTCATCACCTTGGGCGAACGCGCCGAGACCAGACGGATGCGCTGCGAGATCTCCTCGCGGTGCGCCATCAGTTCCTTGTGGATCAGCCGCCCCTCCTTCTCGCGCATCGCCAGCAGGGCGTCGCACGCCTTGGCGACAAGGGTCTTGAGCACCCCGCGGGCCGCGGCCAGGCGCTGCTCCTCGTCCGAGGGCGGCTGCAGCACCCCGGGGAGCGTGAGCAGCGACGCGATATCGAGCTCGACGTCGCCCTTGGCGATCTGCGGGACTTTGCGGATCTGTTCGATGTAGCGTTCGAGCGCCCGGTCGTTGATGCGGTACGCCGCCTCGGCGCTCGAGTCCGAGTGCTTCACCGACATGAAGACCGAGCCGCGCGACAGGCGGTGACGCAGCTCGCTCTCGAGCTCCGCCTCGAGGCCCTGCAGCTCTTCGGGCAGGCGCAGGACCGCCTTGAAGTACTTGCTGTTGAGCGAGCGGATCTCGAGGAAATAGTGCGCACCCCCGACCTGGCACGACGCTTCGCCGAATCCCGTCATGCTTCGGATCAAGGTGCCGCTCCTGTCCCCGCCGTCGATCCCCTTTCCCGCGCTGGGTGCGGGAGAATTCTGATCGCTCAAGCCGCGCCCGGCAAGGGCGAGCGTGTCCCATTCGGTCGGTGCTGACCCCGGAACGGTCAGTTCCCGCCCGGCGAGGCGGGCGGCGTCGCCGGCGGTGTCGCTGGCGGTGTCTGCGGCGTGGGCTCACCC
>CALMQD010000189.1 GCA_937871415.1 uncultured Phycisphaerales bacterium
ATCTTGCGGGCGCGGCTGACGGTCTTCTTGTCCTCTTCCGAGAGTTCGTCGACGCCGAGAATCGCGATGATGTCCTGCAGTTCCTTGTAGCGCTGCAGGATGGACTGCACGCGGCGCGAGACGCGGTAGTGACGCTCGCCGAGGATGTCGGCGGAGAGGATTCGGGAGGTCGAGGCGAGGGGGTCGACCGCGGGGAAGATGCCCTTCTCGGCGATGCCGCGGGCCAGAACGACGAAGGCGTCGAGGTGGCCGAAGGCCGTCGCGGGGGCGGGGTCGGTGAGGTCGTCGGCGGGGACGTAGATGGCCTGCACCGAGGTGATGGCGCCCTTGCTCGTCGAGGTGATGCGCTCCTGGAGTTCACCCATCTCGGTCGAGAGCGTCGGCTGGTAACCGACGGCGCTGGGCATGCGCCCGAGCAGCGCCGAGACCTCGGAACCCGCCTGCGTGAAGCGGAAGACGTTGTCGACGAAGATCAGGGTTTCCTTGCCCGACTCGTCGCGGAACTCCTCGGCCATCGTGAGGGCCGAGAGGGCCACGCGGAGACGCGCACCGGGCGGCTCGTTCATCTGGCCGAACACCATGGCGACCTTGTCGAGGACGTGCGCCTTCTTGCCGGAGGCGTCGACGTACTCGGCCTCGCCCATTTCACGCCAGAGGTCGTTGCCCTCGCGCGTGCGCTCGCCGACGCCGGCGAACACGGAGTAACCGCCGAAGTTACGGGCGACGCGGGCGATCATTTCCTGGATGACGACGGTCTTGCCGACGCCGGCGCCGCCGAAGAGGCCGATCTTGCCGCCGCGGACGAAGGGGCAGAGCAGGTCGATGACCTTGATGCCGGTCTCGAGGATCTCGGTGTTGGGATTGAGTTGCGAGAACTCGGGCGGTGTCTGGTGGATGGGCCGGGTCTTGGCGCCCTGCGGGGCGGGCTTCTTGTCGACGGGCTTGCCGAGGAGGTTGAAGACGCGGCCGAGCACGGCTTCGCCGACCGGCACACGCACCGGGGAGCCGGTGTCGATGCAGGGCATGCCGCGCGAGAGGCCGTCGGTCGAACCGAGCGCGACGGCGCGGACGCGTCCGCCGCCCAGGTGCTGCTGAACTTCACCGACGAGATCGAGTTCGCCGAAGGGCGTGTGGGCCTTGATCTCGATGGCGTTGTAGATCGCCGGGAGGCGGTCCTCGGCGAACTGGGCGTCGAAGGTGGAGCCGATGACTTGGGTGATCGTGCCGGGGTTGGACATGGGGGCTTCCAGAGATGATCTGAGGGGGCCCAAGCGTAGGTCCAAGCCCTCGGCAAGGCGAGTTGCCGCGGGGTAGGTTGGGTTGTTGGAAGGGTGTCCGGACAGTCGACAGGCCTCGGGCCACGCAGGCCCGGCTTAAAGCGGCGTCGCCGGCGAGATTCAGCCCCGGTCGAACCGGTCTGCGGGGTCGCGTTGCTGGCCCGTGATGTCGCGGACGAACGCCTCGAACCGGCCCTGGGAAGGGAAGAAGACCGTCATGAAGATCAGGCACACCCCGACGGCGGCGAGCGTCAGCGGGTTGCCCGTCAGCAGATAGAACACGGCGCCAGCGAGGCCGATCGATTCGATGAGCGCGGCGGAGGCGATGGACTGGGCGGTGAAGGCCGTGCCGAGGCGTCGCAGGCTGTCAGGGTCGAGGCCCGCATCCGACCGCGCCCCGCGGTCGGCTCGGTCCTGGGCCGATTCGAAGCGCCGCCGGGCCGCGGCGGTGGAGGTCGCCCGGATGACAAACGCCATGACGATCGAGACCGGCGTCATTCCCGCGAGGATGAGCAGGAGGAAGTCCGACTGCGTCGGCGGGTTTGACGGCGCCGAGGCGCGTCCGACGTTCCGCAGGATCAGGATCGCGGCGGTGACGACCACCACGCTCAAGGCCATAAGCCCGACGGCGATGCGTCCGGCGCCGACGGGCAAGTCTCGGCGATCGTTGACAGGAACCCGCATCGGTCCGATCTCCGCGGCGCGATAGAACGCTCAGACGGTCTCGATTTCCTTGCTCTTGGCTGCGACGGCGGCGTCACTGTCCGCCTCGTACTTCTTCAGGAGGGATTGGATTTCCTCCTTGAGCGTTTCGATCTCGTCCTCGGGGACGTGGGCCGCGGGGTTCTTGGCCAGGGCCTCGGCGTGCTTGTTGCCGTCGCGCCGGGCGTTGCGGATGGAGACCTTGCACTCCTCGCCGAGTTTCTTGCAGTGACCGACGAGCTGCTTGCGCCGGTCGCCCGTGAGCGAAGGCACGGAGAGGCGGATCTGCTTGCTCTCGACGATCGGGTTCAGGCCGAGTCCCGCGGCCTCGATGGCACGCTTGATGTCGCCGACGGCCTGAGCGTCGAAGGGCTTGATGAGGATCTGGCTGGGCTCGGGGATGCTGATGGCCGCGATGTTCTTCAGATCCTGGGCCGACCCGTAATAGTCGACCTTCAGGAACTCGACCAGGGCGGTGGAGGCGCGACCGGTCCGCATGCCGCGGAGTTCCTTCTTCAGGTACTCCAGGGCCTTGGACATGGCTTCTTCGGTTTCGAGGAGAATCTCGTCGGGTGAGGTGGTCATAGCGTCAGGAGGATAGTCGCGGGCGCCGCGGAGGGGCGTGGAGTGTACCGGGTGCCGGCCCCGGGCGCGTGGGCGCGGCGTTCCACGGGCGATTCACGGAACAACCGGATACTCCCGGGCCCTGGTCGGTAAAGTGTGCGTATGAGACTCGGAATAGGGCGGGGCGCCGGATCACCACACAGGGACTTTCAAGCGAGGGTTGCATGAGCAAGTCGATCAGCAGGGTGGCGAGTGCGGGTTCGTGGCCGGCGCGGAATCGGAGGGCGCGCCGCGGCGGGTTCTTCGCCGCCGCGCTGGGACTGGCGATCGCCGCGGGCGTGTTCGGTGCGCCGGCGGCGGCATGGGCCAAGCCCGAGCAGGGCACGGACGGCAAGGTGAAGGAGGCGGGGGTCGGGCTCATCGAACTCGAAGAGACGCCGCTCGAGCGCCCCTCGGCGATGAGCGTGCTCTTCAAGAACGCCGGCGGCACGACGCTGCGCGGCCTGATCGAGAAAGTGCGGGGCGTGGAGAAGGACCCGTCGATCGACGCGCTGGTCATCCGCCTGCGCGGCGCGGGCCTGGGCGTGACGCAGGTCGAGGAACTCGGGCAGGCGATCGGTCGCCTGAGGGCCTCGGGCAAGAAGGTGTACCTCTTCAGCGAGTACTACTCGACCCCCGAACTGCTGCTGGGCTCGTACACCGACGACGTGATCATCCAGGACGGCGGCCCGGTGAGTTTCCCGGGCCTGTACATGCAGGAAATGTACCTCGCCGACACGCTGGCGTGGGCCGGCGTGAAGGCCGACATGATCCAGGTCGGCGACTACAAGGGCGCGAACGAGACGATGGTGAACGCCGCGCCCAGCAAGGCGTGGGACGAGAACATCTCGGGGCTGCTGGACAGCATGTACGCCCACGTGCGCGACCGCATGAAGGAAGGGCGCAAGCTCAACGATCAACAGCTCGACGAGGCGATGCGTCAGGCGTGGATGGCGAGCGAAACGACGGCCAAGAACGTCGGGCTTGTGGACACCATCGTGGACCTGCCCGGGCTCGGCGAGCACCTGGAGGGCAAGCTCGGCGCGCCCCTGGCGTGGACGAACATCCTGAAGATCGACGAAGAGGACCGGGGGCTCAACGTCTCGAGCCCGATGGCCCTGTTCGCCCAGCTCGCGCACCCGGCCGAGCGCGAGACAATCCGGGACACCATCGCGGTCGTGCACGTCGACGGCCCGATCGTCGACGGCGAGAGCACATCGGGCGGATTCTCGGGCGAGAACCAGGTCGGGTCGTGGACGCTCCGACGCACGCTCGGCGAGATCGAGGAGGACGACAACGTCAAGGGCGTGATCGTGCGCATCAACTCGCCCGGCGGGTCGGCGATCGCCAGCGAGATCATCTGGCAGGGCGTGCGCCGCGTCGCCGCGAAGAAGCCCGTGTGGGTGAGCGTCGGCTCGATGGCGGCCAGCGGGGGGTACTACATCCTCTCCGCGGGCGACAAGGTGTACGTCAATCCGTCGAGCATCGTCGGGTCGATCGGCGTGGTCGGCGGGAAGATGGCGCTCGCGGGGCTGTACGACAAACTCAAACTGCACGTGGTGAGCCGCGCGCGCGGGCCCGAGGGCGGCACCGCCGGGCTGCTCGCGTCGCCCGAGCCGTGGACCGAGGAGCAGCGTGCGCTGGTGCGCTCGAAGATGAAGGAGACCTACGACCTCTTCACCAAGCGGGTGTCGCAGGGCCGCCCGGGGATCGACCTCTCCAAGACCGCCGAGGGCCGGTTGTTCACCGGCGAGCGGGCGGTGCAGCTCAAGATGGCCGACAAGGTCGGCGGGCTGGAGACGGCGATCGACGACCTCGCCGAGCACCTGAATCTGACGGGCGGCGACTACGACGTCTTTGACTACCCGGCGCCCAAGGGCCTGGGCGACGTCATCGGCGAGATGCTCGGTTCGATGGCGCAGGCGCCGGACGTTCGCAGCGGCGCCGCGGCGGCGCTGCAGGGCGGCCCGGGCTCCAGCCCGGCGCGCGATATGTGGCTGAGCGTGGTGCGCGAGGTCGTCGGCGAAGAGGCCTGGCCCAGCGTGCGCGATCAGATCGGCGCGCTGATGCAGCTCCGCAAGGAGCCGGTCATCCTCGCAAGCCCGCACGCCGTGATCGTGAAGTAAACGCCGCCTCGGCTCGGCGTCAGGAGACCAGCGAACCTGGGGCGAGGGGCGCCTCGGGCTGGAGCAGGATCACCTTGCGCTCGACGCCGGGCGTTGCGGCGGCCGCATCCTTGGGCATCTCGCTCGCCGCCAGGAGCATCCCGCGCGAGTCCTCCCCGCGGATCTTGCGCGGGGCGAGGTTCGCCACGATGATGATGTACTTGCCGACCATCTGCTCGGCGGTGTAGTCGGCGCGGATGCCCGAGCAGATCTGGCGGAGCGTGCCCGAGCCGTCGTCGACCTGCAGCTTGAGCAGTTTGTCGGCGTTGGGGTGGTTCTCGGCGCTCACGACGCGCGCGACACGGAAGTCGACCTTCGCGAAATCCTCGAACGTGATCTCGGGCTTGAAACCCGAGGCCGAGGCGGGGGCGGGCGCGGGGGACGACGGGGCCGGGTTGGACGCGGGTGAGGTCATGGGGAGCAAGCGTAGGTCCGCCCAGCGCTCCCCTGCTCGTGACGGCCATTCCCCTACGGTGCAGCGCGGATCATGCCCGCGGCGGGCGCTGCGACCGGTTGTTCCGAGGGCGCAGGCGGCCCGTCGGGCGCTTGGCGCGCGGGCTTCGGAACGGGGACGGGCGCAACCCACCCGTCACGCCGATAGAGCGTGAGCGAGGGGTCGACGTTCAGCGTCAGAGCGATTTCCTCGGGATCGAGGTCGCGCAGAGGGCGGCCCCCGTCGACCAGCGTCTGTGCCACCCAGCTGCTCTGGATGCCCTCGAGGACCGCGGCCTCGAAGCGCAACTGGTAGAGAATCTCGAGGTACGAGAAGTTCGGGCCGGGGTCGCCGCCGCAGGACGGGCACAGCGACACCCCGCCGGGCCCGCGGATGAAGCGCCGGTTGCGGCACTCGGGGCAGATCGGGTTGTTCTGCGCGATCTGGCGGAGCCGGTCCGCCTCGCCGGTCAGCCCGCCGGGGCTGAGGAGCCGCTCGTACCGCAGGAACAGGTCATGCACCGCGGGCTTGTCCATGATCTTGCCTGCGCGGCGGCCGTCGCCCGCGCGCAACAGTTCGAGCGACGACACGAGTTCGATGACGGGCTGGTCGGGGCTCTCTGTCGGCGCCGCCGGCGTGCTCGCGTCGGGGGTGAGCAGCGCGTCCGGGTCGACCGCCGCTGCGACCGCGCGCAGCCACCTCGCTCGCTCGCTCGCTTCGCTCAGGTCCGCCAGGAGCAGAAGTGCCGAAGGCCCGAGTCGCGGGTCGGCGGCGCGGAAGTCCTTGCGGTTCTGGGAGCCGCGCCAGAGCTCGAACGCGAGCACGCAGAGGCGCTGCGCGGTCTGGCGGGCGGCGGCCCGGTCCTCGGGTCGAGAGGCCGCGGCGTCGGCCATCTCCTCCGCCAGTTCGAAGTACTCGCGCGGGCGGGCAGGATCGAGGCGTGAAAGCCGCGCGGTCCACGACGCGAGCGGGTCGGTCGCCGGAGGGGAGTCGGGCGCGGCGACGGGAGCGGCGCGAGAGGCATCGGGCGCGGGCGTCGCGCCGGGCGCTTTACCGGGAGCGGAAGGCTGCGCGATCGACCGGGCGCCCAGCAGCGCGACCGCGATCAGAACCGCCACTTTCGGCGCAGCGCGCGCTCGCAGCGTCATTGCGTCACCCCCGGGTCTTCGAGCCGCAGGAGCCACAGGCGGGCGGCGGCCCGCTCGGCGGCGAACAGCTGCTCGTACACGTGCGATGCGGTGCGTCGCGACTGGGCCAGTTCATCCAGCGCCGCCGCCGCCGATCTGCTGCGGCTGGTGCGCTCCGCTGAGACGACATAGGCCATCGCCTCGACGAGGCTCGTCTGCTCGGCGGCGAAGGCTTGCACCGGTCCGACGGCGAGCGAGCGCCGGCTGTCGGCCCGCCGATCCAACTGGTCGAGCGTCATGCTCCAGGACGGGTTGAACGCGGAGCGTTCGGCCTGTTGCCGCCAGCGGGCGCGCACGGCCTTGACGCCCCGCAGGGCGTCCTCCGCCGCGGCCGCGCCGCCGGAACCTTCTTCCTCGGCGAGCGCGAGGTAGGCCTCGGCGATCCGCGAAGCGAGGTCGTCCTGCCACCCCTCGGAGCTCGTCGAGGCGAGCAGACCCATGAGCCGGCGCAGGATGGCCCGGCGCGCCTCGTACTCCCAGCGCGGGTCGCTCACCGCCGGCAGTCGTGAGAGCGTCACCTTCTCGATCATTTCGGAGATCGATCGAGTGCGCGGCGCACGGGGCATCATCTGCAGAAGACCCTCGAGGATCTCGGGCTCGTTGACCTCCTGCTGCACCAGTTTCTGGGCCGCGAACTGCACCTGGAACGGCACGCCGGTGCACGCCGCTTCGACGAGGGTCTGGGCATCGGCGGGCGAGAGCGGTCGCGGCGCCTGGTCGAACTGGCGGAGCGCTTCGAGCCGCAGCGGGATCGAT
>CALMQD010000190.1 GCA_937871415.1 uncultured Phycisphaerales bacterium
CGCCTCTTTCCGCGCAGAGTCTTTCGAAAGGACAACCTCATGTCCACCATGCTCGAAAAGTCGTTCGACGAGAACCGCTTCCGCAAGGCCATCGCCAAGGCCGCCGTCAAGGCCGAAGCCCTCGGCGCCAAGCGCATCGGCTTCACGTGCGTCTCCTGCGGCGCGACGAACCGGGTCACCGTCGACCAGATCGCCCGCCAGGCCAAGGTCGCCTGCGCCGGGTGCGCACGCCCGATCGCGCTGCTCGACAAGGGCGGCGGCTTCGGCAAGGCGATGCGGAAATCCTGATCGGTCACTCGAATCGGCCGTGCAATGGCAGGGCGAAGTCGTTCATCGACCACACCTCGTCCGCCGACTTGCGCCCGACGTTCGAGAACCGCTCGACCAGTTCGCGTGCCGCGCGCTTGTCGCCGTCGAGCCGCCCCGACACGGTCAGTTTTGACAGCACTTCGAACTTGTGCTCGAGGATCCCCTTGAGGTCCGCGCCCTTGTTCCGCGCGTGACCCGCCGGGTACATGACCAGGCCCGAGTCGTGCACTTTGCCGGCGTCGTCCTCGATGCGGATCGAAGTGGGGATGCCGTCCGGATAGCGCCGGTCGTACTCCTCGCCGCCGTGCTCGAAGGTCATCTTGTCCATGAGCGAGCGCGTGAGCGGGTGGTGGATCGCCTCGTCGGTGAAATCAAACGGCGTGAGCATCAGCTGCTTCCAGACGTTCGTGCCGTCCGGACCCGCGGCCCCGCCGTGCCCGATGTGCCCGGCCTCGATCGCCTTCCGCAGTTTCGTGCAGACCAGGAAGAGCATGGAGTGATCCGCCGACTGGCGCGTCTTGGGGTCGCGCTTGGCCGGGTCGCCGATGATTCCGAACGCCGGCTCGTACGCCGTGACAACCATCTTGCGGATGTGCTTGCCGCCGCTCTCGATCAGTCGCGGCGACGCGGTGATCAGGTTGATCAGGCCCTGGAGCGCGCCGGCGGACTGGTGCTCGTAGAGCCCGAGTTTGAAGTGCATGCCCATCACGGCGAAGTCGTCGCCCTTGCGCCCGAGGACGAGTTCGAACGGGGAGGCGTAGTCCTTGCTCGTGTTGGCCTTGCTCGCGCCGACCTTCTGGAACATCTGCCCCGGACCCTCGAAGATCCGGAAGATCGCCTCGGGGTTGCGGAAGATGTCGCGCGGGCCGAGGAACCCGGCCATGGACCGGCGCACGGCGAGGACCGCGGCCTCGGTGCTAATCGCCGCCGAGCAGCCCTTGCTGTCGCTCAGTTGCTTGCCCGCGCGGATGGCGCGGAAGGGGATGCTGTGCGCGACGACCATGCCGATGGCGCTCTCGATCTGCTCGGGGGTCGCCTTGAGCATCGCGCCGTAAGTCGCGGCGGAAGCGATCGCGCCGTGGACGACGTGATCGATCTTGTATGTTTTGAGCGAGAACACTTCCGCGAGTCGCCCGCGAATCTCGTCGAGGAGGACCATGCCCTTGAGGGCGAAGCGGCCGTCCATGCCCATCTGCTGGGCCGCGGCGATGGCGACCGGGTAGAAGTCGTTGTGGCCGAATTCGCCGGCGGTGTGCCCGAGGTCGGGGTTGTAGCCGAAGTTCGTGCCGTTGGAGTCCCACTCGCGGACGGCGGAGGAGTTGGCGACGACGGCCTTCTCGGGCATCACCGGCGCGCCCGAGCCGAAGACGGTGGCGCCGAGGCGCTTGGCGCTGCCGGGGACGCCAAAGGAGCCGAAGCCGGCGACGGGCGCGTGGTAGGTGAGGGCCTCGGCGCGGAGGAGGTTGGGGGCGTTGGTGCCCAGCGCCAGGGCCGAGACGCCGCAGAGGCAGGCGTCGGCGTGGAAGAGTTCGGTGCGTTCGAGGACGGCCTTGTCGGGGTCGCCGCCGCGGTCGCTGGGCTTGGACCACATGAAATCGAGGGCGTACTGGCCGATGCCGAGGGCCTGGTTGGAGTCGGCGGGGAGAACGACGTGGGTCTCGGGAGAGGGCTTGGGCATGTCGGTGGTCCGGAGTGCGGGGGTCGGGAGGGCCGGTGCGGGTCGGTGCGGGCGAAAACGGCCCGCGTCTTTCCGCGTGGCCGCGGGGAGAGACGAGGGTAGATGGGCAGTGGTGGGGTGTCGAACGGGTTGCGGCACGGCGAGCACCGACACAACGTGTGCGCCCTCGCCCCCTGGTATTCGGGCTGCGCGTTCGGGTTACATGTCGAAGAAGTGCTGTCCGCGGCGCGTCAGTTCAGGGGCGTGCAGAACCAGCCGTCGTGGCCGGCGACGCGGACGGGACTGAGGAGGTGGACGCGGACATCGGTCTCGAGCAGGCGCCGGACCTTGCGCGGCTGGTCGGTGAAGACGTGCTTGATGGGCAGCGCGGCGGTGTCGATCGTTGGTGAGACGTGAGAGGTCGAAGAGGCAGAGGCGGACGTAGGGGAGGAGGGGGAGGCAGGGATGCAGAGCGCGGGGGACGCGGCCTTGAGGAGCGCGGCGTGGGCCTTGGCCCATTCTGCGGCGATGAGGAGGACGCCGAGGGAAGTCTCGTCGACGTGGTCCTGATCGAAGCGGGCGAGGACGTGGAGGCGGCCGAGTTGATCGGCGGCGAGTTCCACGCCGCGGGCGTAGGGGCACTGCGCGTCGAAGTGGGTGAGTCCGTCGACGTGCGTGGCGAGAGGGCTGGAGGCGGGACGCGGCGTGGATGCCGGAGAAGCGGAGAGTTGAGCGGGGAGCGGCGCGGCGATGGACGCGGCGACTGGCGCGGCGATGGGTGCGGCGGGTTTGCGCTCGGTGATGGGCGCGGGTTTCGCGGCCGGAGTCGGCGTCGGCGCGAAGGGCTTGGAGGGGGCGGTGTGTGTGGGGGGGGCGGGGGGTTCGGCGATGAGCGCGGCGGGAAGAGTTGCGGCGAGGCTGGCCGCGGCTTCGT
>CALMQD010000191.1 GCA_937871415.1 uncultured Phycisphaerales bacterium
TGGTGGAAACCGAGTGTTCCCGGCCTAGCGGATTTCCGGGCCGCAGCGTCGCTCCACGGGAACGGTGGCCGAGCCTCCCGCGGGCATCACCTGCGCGGGAGATTCGCGACGAACTGGGTGAGTTTCTGGGCGAAGCCGTCGGGGCGCTCGATCATGGGCGCGTGACCGCAGTTCTCGAACCACACGAGTTCGGACTGCTTGATCATCCGCTTGAACCCCTCGGCGGCTTCGGGCGGGGTGACGATGTCCTGCCGCCCCCAGAGCAGCAGCGTCGGGACGAGAATTTCGCTGATCCGATCGCCGAGGTGATCACGCCGCGCCGAGCGCGAGAGCTTGACCATCGCGCGAGCTCCGCCCCTGTCGGTCAGTTCGCGGTGCGCACGCTCCAGGTCCGCCTCGCGCATGAGCGACTGGTCGTAGAACAACTCGCCGATCTTGCGTCGCAGCCACTCCTTGCTGGGGCGGATCTGGATGTCGGAGACCATCGACTTCTCGATGAGGCCGGAGGACCCGGCAAGCACCAGACCCTTCACCAGTTCCGGGCTTTCGAGCGCCAATCGGAGGGCTACGTGCCCGCCGAAGGAGTTCCCGACCACGACGGCCGGCTCGTCGAGGTATTCCTGCAGAAACCGGGCTGTGAGGCGGGTCACGCCCTGTATCGAACAATCGTCGCCGCGCAAGGAGAGCAGGGGCAGTTCGAACAGGATGCAGCGGCAGTGGTCGCGGGTCCGATCGACCACCCCCTCCCAATGCTCGTTGAGCCCCACGAGCCCGTGGAGGAAGACGACCGGGGTTCCGACCCCCATTTCAATGACGTTGGCCTCGAGCCCCTTGCTCGGGCTGTCCTCATCGGGTCCGACCGCCCAGGTCGAGCGCGTCACTCCCTTGCCACGCACCTGAGCAAGCGGCTCCTGGCTGGCGGCAGCATGTCGAAGGGCGGGCGAGGGGGACTCCATGGGCGTGGGGAGTGTACCGAGCGAACCCGAGGGTGTATCGCCGGGGGGGTGGGCATGTCGGTTAAGCGAGACGACCTGCACATCCGCGGGCGATTCCAACTCGCGGCGAAAACGGCGTTTGCGCTTGCTGCGGCGGAGACCCGCCGAGAGGCCCTTGCCCAGACCGGACTTCAGCCCCCCGCCGATTTTGCGGGCCTTCCCCAGCAGGGACGCGGTTCGGGACCATCGCTTGGTTGGGCTACGCCGCGCTTTGGGCCACATCAGGAACCTCCTTCCGCGTTTCCTTGCCGGCGTTTCGATCCGGCTCGCCGGGCTGTTTGTCCGGATCGTCGGCGTCGCTTGCCGGACCACCCAGCGACGGAGCATCGCGAAGGTAGCGATCGAACGCCGCGTGGACGCTGGCTGCGTCCGGGGCGGTGCGAACGGCTTCCTTCAAGCCCTTAGTGTACCCGAATCGCGCGAGAGGCTTGGCGAACCAGGATACCCGGCGCCGGATGTGGTGGAGCGCGTATCCCTCATCCCGGTAGGTCAGCATGAGGTCAAAGTACCGCCGGGCGATCGCGATGATCTCCGCGCGTTCGGGTTCCGCAAGCACGACGCCGGCGGCCTGGAGCGCCCAGGCGTCACGGAAGATCCAAGGACGGCTCAGGGCCCCGCGCCCGATCATCACTCCATCGCACCCGGTCTCTTGGATCATCTGGAGAACGTGCGTGGGGTGCGTCACGTCGCCGTTGCCGATCACGGGCACTCGTCGGTCGACGGCCTTGACCGCCCGGACCACCTCGGCGATTCCCGCGCGGTCCACAACGCCGGTGAACTTCTGCTCGGTTGTTCGCCCGTGAATAGTGATCATCACCGCCCCTGCCCGCACCAGACGGGGCGCCAGCACGCGGGCCACCGGCTGGCTTGCAAACCAACCGAGCCGCATCTTGCACGTCACCGGGACCGGGCTCGGACCCGAGGCGACCGCCTTCACCACGGCTTCGACAATCCGTTCGGCGGTGTCGGGGATGCACAACAGGCGCGAACCACCATCCTTCTTGGTGACCTTGTCGACGGGGCAGCCCATGTTGATGTCGATGACGCTGGCTCCGTGGTCGCGTGCCCAGCGCGCGCCGTCGGCCATGATCGCCGGATCGCTCCCGTAGAGCTGCATGCCCACGGGCTTGTCGAAATCGTTGGTCTGAGCGAGGTCGAGGCTTGTCGCGGTGCCGCGCAGCAAGCCCTGGGGCGAGAGCAGGTCGGTGCAGGCAAGGCCCAACCCCTTGCCTTCGAACTTGATCTCGCGGCAGATGGTGCGGAACGCGAGATCGCAATACCCCGCGATGGGCGCGAGCAGCAGGTTGGTTTCCAGTTGCAGGGACCCGATCCGCAGCATGCGACATCGTAGGAATGTCCGGACCGGTCACGGCGCTTCCAACGGGAACGATGCCGCTTCGTGGTGCGAGGCTCCGCGCTGACCCAGGCGGCTCTCCATGAGCCGCACCCGGTCGATGCGGAATGCCTGCGCTTCGAGATCCCGGTCCAATCGCTCGACGCGGGCGTCGTGCGGAAACCGGACCAGCGTCAGGTGCGGCAGGAACGTGTCGGCGCGAGCCCGTTGCGCAGGTCGCGCCAGCCGGTGCACGAGTCGGCGCTGCAGTTCGAGCAGCGTCGGCGGTGCGTCGGTCTGCACGGCGAGTAATCGAATCTCGCCGCGTTCCGGGAGCGTTCGCAGACGGGTCGGCGAGAGGTCGAAAGCCCGGAGTCCGGCGCAGGCACGCTCGACGGACTCGGAAACGCTTGCGAGTTGGCGTGCATCGGTCTCGCCGATGAACAGCAGCGTGAGGTGCAGTTGTTCCGGGGCGGTCCAGCGTCCGGGAACGTCGGCCGCCGCCCGTGCTTGCTGCAGCAGATTCTCGGACGCCTCGAGCGGCGGATAGGCCGCGACAAAGAGCCGATGAACCTTCGATCGATGGAAACCGTGCGGCATGGTCGGCACTACACCTGCTGCCGGTCCGAGCACTGTTGACCCGAATCGAACGCGACCCGGACGTGATGGAGCATACGCCGATGGCCCGAACCGCCCGCCGAGCATTGATCGCCCTGCCGCTTGCTCTTTTCGCGGGCCAGGCGTTGGAGGTACCGGTCGCTGTCGCCGGCACCGCTTCGCGCTCCGCATCCGCAGCGGAACAGCCCGCCCGCGCATCCCGGCTGAGCGACGGTGTCTACCGGTTTCTGCCGGCCACGGACGAAGCGGTCTCGCCTTCGCTGGCGTTCATAAATCACGAGTCGGTCGCGCAGGCGCCGGCGATCGCCGACGGCGAAACGATCGGCGCGCCCCGGCCCGTGTTCGCCGCCGGCGAGGGCCTCCGCG
>CALMQD010000192.1 GCA_937871415.1 uncultured Phycisphaerales bacterium
GTTGTTCGTCGAGCCATTGAAAAAGAGTGTGGATTCGACCGTGGCGCCGGTGAGATTGCCGCTCAGGTCTCGCAGCGCGTACGACGGCTCGAAGCCGCCTTCGATCGTGTTCCAGAAGCCCGGGGAGCTCGCCGGACCGCCGAAGGCGCTCGACGGCGACGAGCCTTCGAAACCGAAGTCGATGTTGATCGACTGGGCTCCGGCGATGTCGGCGAAGCCACAACCCGCGACGAGCGCGGCCAAAACAAAGCGGGATGAACGCATCAGACTCTCTCCTCTTGGCGGCCTTGGCCGCACGTTTGCCGGCGGTGCGGCTCCGCGAGCCGCCACCGTTCACCCCAGCGAGGAGTAGCCGCAACCTGATACCGGGCAACCGGCTCAGGGGTTTCTTCCAAACTCGGGACCGAGAACCGTTGGAGGCCCCGGCTAGACGTTCAACAGTCCCACCGCCGTGGCGATGATCGCCAGGGCCGCGGCCATGAGGCTCTCGCCCGCGATCAGCCCCGACGCCGTGGCCACGTTGAACTTCTCGTAACTCTTCTTGTGCGCACCGGACCACAGCAAAGCGATCACGGCGCCGACGAAGAACGAGAACGCGTTCTGGAACGGCATGACCCACGCCAGACCGATGCCCGTGGCCGAGGGCATGAACTTGCGGGCCTTGGGCGGCAGCGCACGCTCGATGAGCGGCAGAAGGATTCCGATCGACGCGCCGATGAGGATCGCGTAGACCGCCGACTGCGGCAGTTCGCCGATGCCCTTGGTCAGGACGCGGGCGACCGCCTCCCACGAGCGCGTCGACGGGAGCGCGAACGTCTCGAGCTTCTCACGCGTCGGCACCATGAGGTACCAGATCGGGACAATGGCCACCGTGCCGAAGAAGACGCCGAAAAACTGCGCGAGGAACTGCTTGCGCGGGTTGGCGCCGAGCAGGTAGCCGGTCTTGAGGTCCGTGAGCAGGTCGGCCGACGACGAGGCGCTGTTGGCCGCGATGCCCGCCGACGCCAGGTTCGCGGCGATGTTCTTGGGCGCCAGCGCCGCGAACATCAGCTGCATGACCTTGCCCATCGCGCCGATCGGCGTGGTGTCGGTCTCGCCCGTGGCGCGGCTGGCGACCAGCGAGAGCACGAAACTCATCGCCACGGCGATCAGACCCGCGTACCAACTGACTCCGAACGCCTGGATCTGCAGCCAGACCATCGCGATGGTGATGGGGAGCATGCCCGCGATCATCCACAGGCCCGGCACCTCGATCTTCTGCATCTCGGCGCCGGTCTTGTCCTGCTCTCCGGCGCGGACGCCGATGAACGCGCGAACGATCGTGCGCCACTGCAGCGCGACGCTCGTGAGGCTGGCAAAGACCATGACGGCCGTGCCGCCCCAGAGCGACCAGCGGGTGATGGTGATCGTGTCTCCCGCGGCGGGCCAGATGAAACTGAGCTTGTAGCCTTCGACGGCACGGTTCACGTCGTCCAGGTTCGCCAGCCAGGGGCCGACGCCGAAATAGAGCACCAGCGAGCTGATGAGCAGCGACACGCTGATCCGCATGCCGACGATCATGCCCGCAGCGATCAGCAAGGCCGAGGGCTCGAACGCGAAGCCGGCGGGGTGGCGCCCGCCCGGGTAGAGCTTGTTGATGAAGCCCATTTCGATTTCCGTCGGGATCCGCAGGAATCGCAGCGGAGTCTCGAAGAGACGCTTGAGAAAGCCCACCGCGCCCAGCACGTCATCGCCCACCCGCAGGAACCCGATCAAGAGCCCCGCGCCCAGGCCCGCGACCAGCACGTACGCCTTCTGCAGCGCTTCCTTGCTCTGCGAGTAGAGGCTGCGGAGCGTCTCCGCCGCGGCGGTGCCCGACGGGAACGGCAACTGCTCGTGGTTCACCATCTGGCGCTTCATCGGGATGGCGAGGAACACGCCCATCAGGCCTGTGCAGAGCGTAAAGACCGTGACGACCCACACCGGCGTGACGTCCCAGGTCTTGACCGACGAGAGCGGTGTGCCCTCGGGCACGTCGTGCAACAGGACCAGTGCGCCGAACATCGTTGCAATCGTCGATCCGGTCGAGTACCCCGCGGCCGAGGCGCACGACGCCATGCACGCGTTCTCGAGCACCGACATCTGGCTGATGTTGTTGCCCGAGCAGAATCGCACGAAGTTCCAGATGACAAACGAGAGCACGCACGCCGTGATCGCGATGCCGAACGCCCACCCGATCGAGAGCGTGGTGTACAGGTTCGCGGCCGACATCGCCATGCCCAGGATGCCGCCCATGATCACCGCGCGCCAGGTCAGCTGCGGCATCCGGTCGCCCTGGTAGACGTTCTCGAACCACCACCGGTCCTTCTGCTCCGGGGTCATGGTGGCGAGTTGTTCGGGCGTCAGGTGCGGCGTCGGAGACGATTGAGCGACCGCGCGGGCCTCGCGCTCCCCGTTCGGCGGCAGCGGCTCGTTGGGCGCTCGGTGCTCGACCGGGTAGGGGGCGGAAGGATCACTCGGGTTGTGTGCGGAGTTGGTCATGGTCGGTCTCGAACCGACAGCGTAGCCGATTTCCGGCCCCGCGTGACGGGGTTTTCCTTGCCGCGGATGCCGTGGTCGCGTTCACCCGGCGTTTGGGCAAGGCGGCGAACGCGCGGTCCGGCTCTCAAGACAGCGCGAAGTGCCGCAGGTTGTTCACCTGCTGGCGCAGCGGAGCGCGGAAATCGGGATGGGCGATCGAGACGAGGGCCTCGGCCCGCTCCTTCAGAGTCTTGCCGAACAGGTTGACCGCCCCGTACTCCGTCACGACCCAGTGCACGTGCCCGCGCGTCGTCACCACGCCCGCGCCCGGGGAGAGTTCGGAGACGATGCGCGAAACCTTGCCCCCGGCGGCGGTGGAGGGAAGCGCGATGATCGGTTTGCCCCCCTCGGAGAGCGCGGCCCCGCGGATAAAGTCCATCTGGCCGCCGAAGCCCGAGTAGATGCGATGACCGATCGAGTCCGCGCACACCTGTCCGGTGAGGTCGACCTGGATCGCGCTGTTGATGGCGGTCACCCTCGGGTTCCGGCGGATGATCGCGGTGTTGTTCGTCCGGTCGCAGGGGTGGAACTCGACGAGCGGGTTGCGGTCGACGAAATCGAAGAGTCTTCGTGACCCGGTCACGAAGCTCGTCACCGTCCGGCCGGGGTGGATGCGCTTGTGCCGGTTGGTGACCACGCCGCCGGTGATGAGCGGGATCAGCCCGTCGGAGAACATCTCGCTGTGGACGCCCAGGTCGTGCTTGTTGCCAAGCCGCGCCAGGACCGCATCGGGGATCGCGCCGATCCCCATCTGCAGCGTTGCGCCGTCCTCGACCAGGTTGGCGACGAGTTCGCCGATCTCGAGTTCGACGGGGCCAAGCGCGGCGGGCGGGTGTTCGGGGAGTTCGCGATCGACTGGGACGAACGCGTGGAGCCTTTGCGGGTCGACCACCGTGTGCCCGCACGTCCGCGGCATCCGCGTGTTGACCTCGGCGATCACGATCGGCGCGGAGTCGACCGCCGCGCGGGCCGAGTCGCACGAGGTGCCGAGCGTGTGGAGTCCATGGGCGTCCGCCGGTGAGAGCTGGACCAGCGCCGCGTCGAGCGGGATCCGTCGCGAAGCGAAGAGGCCGGGGATGTCGGAGAGGAAGACGGGCACGAAGTCGGCTCGCCCGTCCTGCACCGCGCCCCGGGCCGCGGGCCCCGTGAACAGCGAGCATGATCGCAGGCGCCCGGCCTGCTCCGGGGCCAGGAACGATTCGCAACCTTCGGTGTGCAGGTGGTACAGCGTCACGTCGCGCAGGTCTTCGCGCCGGGAGAGCGCGTCGAGGAGGGCCTTCGGCGTCGCCGCGCCCCCGTGCACGAAGACCCTCATGCCCGATCGGATCGAAGCGACGGCTTCCGCGGCGGTGGGGGTCTGGCCCATGGTCTGTTCTTCCAGGACGGATGGCGGGCTCGCTCCGCGGCCCAGTGCCGGTGCGTGCCGCTCGACGCTGATTGTTCGCCTGGATCGGACTCCGCGCCGTGCGGGGTGTGGAGGGACTTACGCCGCCGCGCCCGCGACCGGCCGCGCGCCCGGGGCGACGCGGCGTTCCGTGCGTGCGAGTTCGACGGCGTACGCGCACTTCTCGATGAGGTGCGTGCGGTCGACCGGCTTGCTCGCGTAGGCGTCGCACCCCGCGCGCAGGCACTTCTCCGCGTCGCTGCTCATCGCGTGAGCGGTGAGGGCCAGGATGGGACCTCTCCACCCGCGGCGGCGGAGCGTCGAGGCGAGCGTGTACCCGTCCATCTCCGGCATCTGCATGTCGGTCACCAGCAGATCGCAGGGTGACGGATCGGCGAGCGGACTGTCGAGTGTGTTGCCGACGGAGAGGGCCTTGAGCGCCGCGGCGCCGTTATCGAAGACGCGCACCGAAGCGCCCGCCCGGCGCAGGTGGAACGCGAGCAGGCGCTGGTTGTCCGGTCCGTCCTCGGCGAGGAAGATGCGCAGCCCGAGCAGACGCTGCGTTGCGACGGGCTCGGGCAGGGCCTGCGGGCCGCGCTCGCCGCCTGGCGCGGTCTTCGAGCCCGAAGTGGCGAGGGTGGACTCTCGCGCCCGGCGATCGATCCGCCGCACGTGCGAGAGCGGACCGGTGGGGATGAAGACCTCGAAGGTGCTCCCTTTACCCGGCTGACTGGTGACGGCGACGTCGCCCCCGAGCATCACGGCCAGCGAGCGCGAGATTCTCAGCCCCAGCCCCGTGCCGCCGTACTTGCGGGTGGTGGACGCGTCGGCCTGCGTGAAGGCGCTGAACAGGCCGGCGACCTGCTCCGGCGTCATGCCGATGCCGGTGTCGACGACGCGGAACCGCATGAGCGGGCCCCCGGGCGCGTCCTCGTCCACGCGCACCGCGACGGTCACCCCGCCCGCCTCGGTGAACTTGATGGCGTTTCCCACGAGGTTGGTGAGGATCTGCTTGAGGCGCAGCGGGTCGCTGTGGATCGTCTCCGGGATCGGCGTCTCGTAGACCAGGTCGAGGCCGACGCCCTTGACGCGGGCCTTGACGTGCATGAGCGAGCGCACATCCTCC
The DNA here is from genome assembly GCA_937871415.1 of uncultured Phycisphaerales bacterium. Taxonomy (GTDB): domain Bacteria; phylum Planctomycetota; class Phycisphaerae; order Phycisphaerales; family UBA1924; genus JAHBK01. The sequence continues at coordinate 5,070 of CALMQD010000192.1, forward strand.
AGCAGGTGCAGGGGGCTCATCGCGATGCGCTCGATGTTCATCTTTCCCGCCTCGATCTTCGACAGGTCGAGGATGTCGTTGATGATCGAGAGCAGGTGCTCGCCGTTGCGCTTGATGGTGTCGATGTACTCGACCCGCTCGCGCGGCGCCTGGTCCAGGTTGCCCATCTCCCCCAGGAGGTCGGTGTAGCCCAGGATCGCCGTCATCGGCGTGCGGATCTCGTGGCTCATGTTCGCGAGGAACTCGCTCTTGGCCTGGTTGGCGGCCTCCGCGGCCTCGCGCGCGGCGCGCAGCTCGCTGATGTCGTACTGCACGCCGTCGAGATACTTGGGCGTCTCGCCTTCGTAGATCACACACGCACGCTCGTTCACCCAGCGGATCTGGCCCGACTTGTGGATGATGCGGTACTCGATCGAATAGGGCTGGCGCGTGTCGATCGACTTCTGCACGGCCTCCTCGACCAACTGCAGGTCGTCGGGGTGCGTGATGCTTGCGCAGTCGCGGACGGCGTTGTTGATGAAATCGCTCGCCGGGTAGCCGGTCAGGGTCTCGATGGCCTCGCTGACGAAGAGGTTCGTCCACTTCTCGTCGCAAGCCACGCGGAACACGACGCCCGGGAGGTTGTGAACGAGCGTCGCCAGGCGTTCGCGCTCCTGGCGGAGCGTTTCGGTGATCGTGCGGGCTTCCGTCACGTCGGTCTCGATGGACATGAAGCCTGTCAGCGTGCCCTTCTCGTCGCGCAGGGGCTCGATCTCCACGCGGATGGTGTAGGGCCGGCCGCACTTGTGGTAGTTCACCAGCTCGGCCGTGACCGCCCGGCCTTCGCGCACGGCCTCGCGCATCTTCGCGACCTCCGCGGGATCGCTCCCGGGTCCCTGGAGGACCTGGCCCGGCTTCTGGCCGATCAGTTCCTCGCTCGTGTAGCCGGTGATGCGGGTGAACCCTTCGTTGACCCACTCGATCCGCCCCGAAGCGTCGGTGATGGCCACGGCGTTGGCCGTGCGTCGCGCGATCTCCGCCAGGCGGTTGACCTGGCGTGTCCGCTCGACGACCAGGCGCTCGAGCTCGCGGGCCTTGTGATCCACCGATTCGCGGACCTCACGCTCCAGCCGTCCGGACGCAAAGACCTGCCGGAAGGGCGCCAGGTTGTGGCAGAAGCGCCAGGAGAACACGTTGAGCAGCAGCAGGAAAATCGCGAGCAGGCGGTACGCCGGCCAGAAGAACATGAGGATCGACATCGCGTAGCCGCAAGTGGCGCAGAGAAGAAAGATGGCCGCGAGGTCGAAGAGCTTGTGGTTGCGGTCCTCGCGCTTCTCGTCGAAGTAGGACCGCATCCAGAAGACGAAGATGCGCAGATAGGCCGCGATCACGCCCCCGGTCAGCACGATCAGGGCCGTGATCCACGGCCAGTCGCTCTCGCCCGTCGCGGTGGTCAGGCAGTGCGTCCGGGGCATGTACGACCCGCCGCCCGTGAAGAAGTCGAGTGCGGCGATGCCCGTTGCCAACGGGCTCGACGCGGCTCCCGCGCCCGCGTCACAACACACGGCGAGCCCGTTCGACGCCGCCCGAGCGATCGCGGGCGTGAGCGCCGCGACCATCGGCGCGACCCAGCGGTGAAGGTGATTGAGATGCCGGCTCACTTGCTCAGCCATAGAGACGCGGCCCCGGTAAAAGACCGGCCGCACTCCGCGTCCGGGCGGGTGCGACGGATCCGTGGTTGCGTCATCGTCTCAAGCACAAACTCGGTTTATTTCCTGACCGCCATCGGGGATCGCATGAAAGCCGTG
>CALMQD010000193.1 GCA_937871415.1 uncultured Phycisphaerales bacterium
GCACCTGCTGGGGAACATGATCTTCCTGATCGTCTTCGGCCCGCCGATCGAGGACCGCTTCGGGCGGTGGTGGTTCCTGCTGTTCTATGTCGCGGGCGCATACGCCTCGGGCCTGGCCCACGCCGCGATCGAGCGCGCCCCCGCCCTCGGCGCTTCGGGCGCGGTTTCGGCGCTCACCGGCGCGTTCCTGGTGCTGTTCCCGCGCACGCGCGTCCGCGTCTTCTTCATGCTCAACGTCGCGGTGGTCTCGGTGTCGGCGTGGTGGGTCATCGGCCTGGCGGTCCTCTGGGACATCGTCGGGCACTCGGTCGGGCGCGACAACATCGCGCACATCGCCCACCTCGCCGGCGTGGCTTTCGGCGCGGTCGTCTCGTTCATCCTCCTGTGGACGAAGGTCCTGCCGCGTGAGATGTACGACCTCTTCTCGATGGCGCGTCAGGCCAACCGCCGGCGCGAGCTGCGCAGCGCGTTCAACCAGCGCGACCGTCAGTTCAAGGAGCACTGGAACAATGCCAAGGAAAAGAACGGGGCCTCTTCGACCGCAAGCCCCGACGCCTCCGAGGCCCTCGCCCTCGAACGCGCCGAGGTGACGCGCCGGTTGAACGCCGGCGACACGCCCGGCGCCGCCGCGGCGTACAAGGCGCTCGTCGAGAAGCACGCCGCCACCCCCGGCGCCACCACGTTCTCGCTCAAGTACCAGGAGATGCTCGCGGCGCATTACTACGAGCAGCGCGATATCCCCGCCGCCGTGTACGCCATGGAGCGCCTGATCGAGGGCTATCCCCACGAGGGCGTGACGCCGCGATTCAAGATCCTCCTCGGGCTCCTCTGCTCGCGCGAACTCAACGACCCGGTGAAGGCCAAGGCGCTGCTCACGGAAGCCCTCGAGCAGGTCCGCGCCGAGGACGAGCGCGAGATCGCCCGGCGTGAACTGGCCGATCTCGGTTGAATCCCCACGACCCATCCCCCCACCACCGTTCACCTCACGCACCGCCCGCCGCCTCGATCATGCCACGCACCCGAATCAAGATCTGCGGTATCACCGACGCCGACGCGCTCCGGGCGGCCTGCGACGCGGGCGCCGACGCCGTCGGGTTCGTCTTCATCCCCCGATCCAGACGCTTCATCGAGCCCGAAGACGCCTTCGCCCTGAGCGCCGGCCTCCCGCCGTTTGTCGCCAGCGTCTCGCTCTTCGCCGATGCGCCCCTCGAGAAGTTCATGGAGATGGAGGAGGTCTGCCCCACCACTCTCACGCAACTGCACGGCGACGAAGACGTCGAGCTCGCGGCCCAGTGCGGGCCGGGCGTGCTCAAGACCGTCCGCTACGACGCCGCGACGATCGCCGACGAACTGGCTCGCTGGGACGAACTCGATGAAGTCGACGCGATCGTGATCGACCTTCCGGCGGATCCCGCCCGGTGGAGCGGGCTGGTCGAGCCCTCCCGCGCCGTCTCCAAGCCGCTGATCCTCTCCGGCGCGCTCACGCCGGAGAACGTCGGCGACGCGATCCGACTGCTCCGGCCGTACGGCGTGGACGTCTCCGCCGGCGTGGAGACCTCGCCGGGGGTGAAAAACCCTGTGCTCATCCGCGCCTTTTGCGCCGCGGTGCAGCGTGCCGACGCCGAGGCCCAGGCCGGACGCGACTGATCGAGGTCTGTCGATTCAATCGCGGATGACGTACGGCGACGCCGCGAGCGTCTGGTTCACCAGGCGCAGGTGCTTTTCGTACCCTGCGCGGCCCATCAGTCCGAAAGTCGCCTGCTTGCCGAGTTCGACCGCCGGCTGGTCGTAGGCGTCGATGTTGAGCATGAGCCCGGCGTAGGCGGTGACCATCTCCCACAGGAAGATGAACTCCCCGACGTGGTGCGCATCGACCTTGGGGAACCGGATGGTGAAGTTCGGGCGCCGGCTCTCGACGAGGGCATACTCGGTCGCGCGCTTCTCGGCGTTGAGCAGCGCGTGCATGCTCTTGCCTTCGAGATAGGCGATCGCCTCGACGCCCAGGCCCGTCGGGATGCGAACGTCCGCCCCTTCCATGCTCTCGACTTCAACCAGGCAGAAGACCTTGTCGTTCGGGCCCTCGCGGTAGAGCTGCACCTGCGAGTGCTGGTCGGTCGTGCCCAGCGCCTTGATGGGCGTGAAGCCGGCGAAGACCTCTTCGCCCGTGAGCGCGAATTTCTTGCCGAGGCTCTCGGCCCACAACTGCCGGTACCAGTCCGCGAGCAGGTACAGGCCGTTGCTGTACGGCATCATGACGTGGTTGACCTTCCCCTTCTGCTGGCCGAGTTCTACCAGCAGGTAGGCAATCATCGCCGCGGGGTTGCGCGACATGTCCTCGCGCGAGGTGCGCTCGTCCATCGCCGCGGCGCCGTCGAGCAGCGCGTCGATATCAATCCCGCACATCGCGGCGGAGAAGAGCCCCACGGGCGAGAGGACGCTGAAGCGCCCGCCGACGCCGTCGGGCACCGGCAGCGTCACGTACCCCTCGTTGTTGCAGATCTGGCGCATCGTGCCCTTGGCCGGGTCGGTCACGGCGACGACGTGGTCCTGGCCCTTGCGCCCGTGCTTCCTGAGCAAGTCACGGATGACCATGAACTGGGCGGCGGTCTCGGCCGTCTCGCCCGACTTGCTGATGACATTAAAGAGCGTGCGCTCGAGCTTGGGGTCGACCGCGAGCACGTAGTTCAGCACGCTTCCGAAGTACGCGGGGTCGACGTTGTCGACCACGAAGACGCGGGGCCACTTGTTCCGCTTCGCGCCGCCGCCGCTTGTTCCAGCGCCGGGCTCGGCGAGGTTGTAGGTCGCGGGGTTCAGCGCGCTCTGCAGGGCGATGTTGCCCAGCGCCGAGCCACCGATCCCCAGCACGATCATGTTGTCGAACTTGCCGCGCAGGCGCTCGGCCAGGGGCTTGATCGCGCCCAGGTGTTCGCTCCGCATCGGGTTGCGGTGCAGTTCGCGCCAGCGCTCCCATCCCTTGCCGCGGGTGCCGGCGAGTTTGCGCGTGAGCGCGGCGAGCCCGTGGCTTGCCTCGGCGCCGGGCGCGAGCGCATCCGAGTCCAGCCCGTGCTCTCCAACCCGGTCCGACAGACAGTTCGCAAAGTCGATGGTCAGCATGGCGCTGAGCATATCGGCCGTTTGGGTCCCGTTGCCAAGCGACCCCCCGGGGCCGCCCGGGCTTTTCGCGCATTTCTCGCCGCCCCGCCTCCCCGCGCCCGTCGAACCCCGGGTCTCGCCCCCTACGCTGGGGTCTCATGACGCACCCTTGGCACGATGTCACTCCCTCCCTCGAGAACGCCGACCTGCCCGAGCACTTCCGGTCGGTGATCGAGATCCCGCGCGGCTCAAACCTCAAGTACGAGCTCGACAAGGGCACCGGGCTGCTCAAGCTCGACCGCGTCCTCTCGTCCGCCGTCTTCTATCCGGCGAACTACGGCTTTATCCCGCAGACCCTCGCCGAAGACGACGATCCCCTCGACGTGCTGATCTACTGCACGGAGGAGATCCCGCCGATGACCCTTTGCAACGCGCGCGCGGTCGGGATGATGACGATGACCGACCACGGCGACCCGGACCACAAGATCATCGCGGTGCTCCGCGAGGACCCCATCTACAACGAGTTCAAGACCGCCAGCGACTTCCCCAAGCACATCTTCAAGATGCTGCGAAGGTTCTTCGAGGACTACAAGACGCTCGAGGGCAAGGAGGTGGCGGTCGACGACATCCTGCCGGCACAGGCCGCCTGGGCCGTCATCGACGCCTCGCTGGCCCGCTATTCGACCGAGCGCCGCAAGGGCACCATCAAGGGTCTGCGGATGTGACCGGGGAGCGGGTTTGGCCCGAACCGGGCGGCCTCGGCGTCCGATAGACTCCCCCGATGGGGCCCGATCCACGCACACTCTCTCCCGCCGCCCACGGCCCGTCGGCCGCGCCGCTGCGCGCGCCCCTGGGCGACCACGAAGCGGAGCGCGCCCCCGCCGGCGCGCTGCTGCTGGAAGTCTCGTGGGAAGTGTGCAACCAGCTGGGCGGGATCTACCAGGTCATCCGTTCCAAAGCGCCGACGATGGTGCGCCGGTGGCGCCAGCGGTACTACCTCGTGGGACCGTACAACCCGCAGAAAGCCGCGGTCGAGTTCGAGGAGCGTCGCCCGACCGGGTGGCTCTCGCGCGTCATCGAGAAACTCGGTGCCCAGGGGCTGAAGGTCCACCACGGCCGCTGGCTCATCCCCGGGCGTCCCAAGGTGCTGCTGCTCGAGCATCACGCAAACTCCACGCCGCTGGACGTGCTGAAGTACAAACTCTGGGAAGACCACCACCTCGAAACCCCGACGGGCAACTGGTTCGTCGACGGCGCCGTGACGTTCGGCGAGGCGGTGCGCCGCCTGACCGCCGAGATCGCCCTGGAGTGGGTCCGCTCGGCCCACCCCGAAGGAACGGCGTCTCCGCTCTCCCCGGGCGTCACGGGGCAGGTCCATGACGACGACCACGAGTCGGACGTCGCGCCCAAGGGGCCCAAGGAGCGCCGCCTGCTCCTGCACGCCCACGAGTGGATGGCCGGGCTGTGCATCCCCGCCCTGCGTAAACGCCACGCCGACCTGCCGATCGCGACGATCTTCACCACCCACGCGACGCAGCTCGGGCGCTCGCTCGCCTGGACCAGCGATTCGTTCTACGACCACCTGCCCTTCTACAACGACGACCAGGAGGCGCGGAACCTGAACGTGCGCCCGCAGCACGCGATCGAACGCACCTGCGCCGCGGCGTGCCACGTCTTCACCACCGTCTCCCCCATCACCGGCGAGGAGTGCACGCACCTGCTCGGGCGAACGCCCGACATGATCCTGCCCAACGGCCTGAACATCGAGCACTACAACGTCGGGCACGACTTCCAGACCTTCCACGCCGAGTTCAAGGAGCGCATCCACGCCTTCACGATGGGGCACTTCTTCCCGTCGTACTCGTGGAACCTCGACGACACGATCTACTTCTTCACCTCCGGGCGGTACGAGCCGCGGAACAAGGGCTTCGACCTCTGCCTGGAGGCCATGGCCCGCCTGAACGCCGAACTCAAGAGCGCCCGCATCAACAAGCGCGTCGTCTTCTTCATCGTCACCCAGCGCCCGTGCCGCAGCATCCACCCGACCTGCATGCAACTCCGCGGCGTGCTCAACGAACTCCGCGGCGTGTGCGAGTCGATCACCGAAGAGATCGGCGATCAACTGTTCCGCAAGGCCGCCGCCCGCGAGCCCATCAACCTCGACGCGATGGTGAGCGAGTACTGGAACCTGCGTTTCCGTCGCACGCAGCACGCGATGACCACCGACCGCCTGCCCCCGGTCGTCACGCACGTGCTCGAGGACGACCAGCGCGACGAGGTGCTCAACCAGGTCCGCAACCTGTGGCTCTTCAACCG
>CALMQD010000194.1 GCA_937871415.1 uncultured Phycisphaerales bacterium
GGCCAGCCGGCGCGAGCCGGCCGCCACCGCTGGGGGAGAGCCGGCGATCGCGGGACGGGGGAGGGGGGGGACTGGGGAGCGCGGGCGAGAGACCCGCGCGAGGAAAGGAGATTCGAGGCGCGCCTCTGCGGGCGCGTCGACCCCGAGAGAGAGCGCCGGGCCGCGTGCCCGGAGGCGGGCGAGAGAGGCGTGTCGTGTGGCTTGTTTCGCGCGTCCGGCGTGCCAAGAGGCGTGCCGACTCTGAAGGGGATCCGTCGATGTGCTCTCTCATTTCGCGTTCGCTTGTTGCGCTGGGCCTGCTCGCCGCCATCGCCGGGTCGTCGGCGTCGGCCACGGTGCTGACGTTCGACGGTGCGGCGTTTTTCCCCGGGCGCGTCCCGGGGAGTTACGGTGACTACGTCAACAACGACGGGTTGCCGAACGGTCAGTACCAGTACTCATTGGACTGCGGCCCGACGCCGGACGTCGAGGTGCAGTACGGCCCGCCCGCCGCGGACTGGGGCTGGGTGCAGTCCGGCTTCGGCGACCTGAACAACTTCTACCACGTCGACTTCGGCGCGGGCGTGATCAACCGCAACATGGAGGTGATCTTCGCGTACAACCCGTCGCCGTTCGGCGGCGGGAGCGGCAACCCGACCGGGCTGGTGTACCTGTACAGCTTCGACCTGGCGTGCCAGGATGGCGAGGCGCTGTCGATCGAGGGGATCGAGGTGGTGCGCACGGGCGGGCCGCAACCCACGGGCGTGATCTGGTCGCAGGGCTGGACGCTGATCCCGGACACGGGACGTGTGCACATCGATTTCGGCGGGAGTGGGCCGCTGGTGGGCGAGGTGCTGCTGCTCCGGGTGAAACTGAGCAACCTGTCGTACAAGAGCGACCGGGTGGGGATCGACAACATCAAGTTCGGGCAGAACTACGTCCCCTCTCCGGGAACGGCCGGGCTGGTGCTCGCGGGCGGGCTGGTGCTCGTCGGCTCGCGCAAGCGGCGGTAAGCGACTTGCCAGATCAATCACATTCACGGAGCCCTCCCGCGAGGGCTCCGTTTCGTTTGGTCGCGCCGCTGGGCCCGCTACCGCTTCTTCTTTCGCTCCTGCCGGAAGTCCTTCTTGCCCTTGTCGCGCATCTTGCTTTTGCGTGCGCGGCGGTCGGCCCCGGTCGTGAAGTTCTTTTCGCGGTCCCAGCCGCCGCCTTCGCCGTCGAGGCCCCCGAGCCCGCCGCGGGGCTTGAGCACTTGCTTGCTCTTGCCCGCCTCGCGGCTCTTGGGGTCGGTGATGACCAGGTCGAGTTTGCGGAGGGCGAGGTCGATCGCGGCGATCGTGACCTTCACCTTGTCGCCCATGGAGAAACTGCGCCCGCTGGGCGGGTGGACCAGCGCGCCGGTGCGCTGATCGATCGACCAGCGCCCGCCCGTGTGGCCGGAGCCGATGGGCAGATCGGCCTGCTTGATCATGCCGTCGCAGAGGTACTTCTCGAGCTGAACGAACACGCCCGAGTTCGTGACGCCGGTGATGACGCCGTCGAAACTCTCACCCACGTGATTCACAAGCAGTTGCAGAACCAGGAACTGCCTGAGGTTCTGCTCGGCGGACTCGGCGTTCTCCTCGGTGCGGGTGCAGTGGCGGCCGATCTCGACCAGCTCGTCCTGCTCGATGATGCCCTGGGCGGGGCGGAGGCGCTTGAGTTTGTCGCCCAGGCGTTTGCGGTCGGCGTCGTTGCGGGGCGGGGTGCGCCCGTTGGCGGTGCTCTGCAGGTAGGCCGCGAGCGCGCGGTGCACCGTGAGGTCGGGGTAGCGCCGGATGGGGCTGGTGAAGTGGGCGTAGGCCTCGCTGGCGAGGGCGAAGTGACCGATGAGGGCGGGGGAGTACTCGGCCTTGGTGAGCGTGCGCAGAACCGCGAAGTGCACGGCCCTCGCGGCGGGGGTGCCGGCGGTCGCGTCGAGCAGCGCCTGGAGTTCCTTGCGTGACGGGCTCTTGGGGATGGCGAATCCGGCAACCTTCGCCGCGGTGCGCAGGTCGTTCACGTCGCCGGGCGTGGGGTCCGGGTGGACTCTTCGGAGCAGGGGGACTCCGACGCCCTCGAAGAGGCGCGCAAGGACCTCGTTGGCCTCGACCATGAGCATCTCGATGATCGTGTGCGTGAAGGCGTTGTCTTCGGGCTCGGCGTCGATGACGTGGCCGGTCTCGTCGAAGATCAGGTTCACCTCGGGGAGTTCGAGGTGGATCATGCCGGCCTGGCGGCGGCGCTCGCGGATGGCGCGGGCGCATTTGTCCATCTCGCGCACGGTCTGGATGAGCTGGTCGGTGTACTTGGGCTCGGTCTTGGCGTGCTTGCGGGCCTCCTTGAGGTCGCCGTCGATGAGGGCCTGGGCCTCGAGGTAGGTGAGGCGCTTGGCGCTGCGGATGGCGGTGGAGGCCACGCCGCTCTTGAGCAGGCGTCCCTCGGCGGAGTAGGTCATGAACGCCGACTTGCAGTAGCGCACGACGCCCTCGCTCAGCGAGCAGATGCCGTTGCTGAGGACCTCGGGGAGCATGGGGATGACCAGGCGCGGGAGGTAGACGCTGTTGCCCCGTTCGCGGGCTTCCTTGTCGAGCGGCGAGTCGTGCGGGATGAAGTGGGCGACGTCGGCGATGTGGACGCCGACGTCCCAGCCGCCGTCGGCGCGGCGTGTGATGCTGATGGCGTCGTCGTAGTCCTTGGCGTCGGGCGGGTCGATGGTGCAGATGAAGGTCTGCGTGAGGTCCTCGCGCTCGGAGGGGTCGTACCCGGAGCGGAAGTGTTCCGCGACTTCCTGCTCGAACACCTTGGCCGCGGCGCGGGCCTGGTCGACGCACTCCCTGGGAAACTCGCCGGGGAGCGAGTAGGCGAGGATGACGGCCTGGGTCTCGACGTCGGGGAGCCCGGCCTCGCCGAGAACCTTGGTGATGACGCCTTCGGCGAGGTCGCTCCCCTGGGCGTAGAGGGTGATCTCGACGGCGACCTTGTCGCCTTCCTTGGCGTTCTTGACGGCGGGGTCCTTGACGACGATGGGCTGGGTGAGTTCCTTGCCGTCGGGCATGACGACCCAGAGCCCGCCGCGCTTGATCAGTTCGCCGGTGAAGGCGGCGCGTTTGCGTTCGAGGACCTCGATGATCTCGCCCTGGATGCTCTCGCCGCCGCCGTTGCCGCCGGCGCGCCCGCCGCGCCGGAAGGAGCGGTAGACCTGGGCGCGCACGCGATCGCCGGTGAGGGCGTCGCTGACGGCGTCGGGCGGGACGAAGACGTCGCCCTCGCGGTAGGGCACGTCGGTGATGATGAAGCCGAAGCCGCGCTGGTTCTTCTTGAAGACGCCGGTCACCTCGTCGGCCATCTTGGGGAGGACGATGCGCCGGACGGTTCCCGCGCCGGAGCCGACGTCGGAGAAAGCGAGGACCTTGCGCGCGACGAGGTCGGCGACGGCCTTGTCGAACTCGTCGCGGTCGTCGTCGGGGATGCCCAGGTCCTGGGCGAGGCGGTCCGGGGTCGAGGGCTCGTAGTGCTCGTGCTTGAGGTGGTCGATGAGGCGGCGTTCGTACTTGAGGGTCATGAAGAGTCAAGGGTAGCGGAGACGGGCGTCGGTCGGGCCGGGATCGGCGAGAATTGCGGCGGGCGGAGAGTTGCCGGGCAGTGGCGCGGGGCGATTGGCGGGCGTGGGGCCCGGCAATTACGATGGGCCCATGCAAGCCGCCATTCTCTGCGCGATTCTCGCGGGCCTGTGCTGGGGCGTCGGCGAGATCTTCACCAAGTCGGCGATCAACACGGGCGAGGTCGGACCGCTGGGCGCCGTGCTGCTCAGGGCCGCGGTCACGCTGCCGCTGGCGGCGCTGGGGTTTGTCGCGGCGTACTGGGTTCTCAAGACCGAGTCGCAGCCGTTCTGGTCGACGATGCGGACGGGGACGTGGGTCAAGGTGATCGTGGGCTCGGGCGTGCTGGCGGGGTTCGCGGGCGTGTTCTTCTTCTACCTCGGTCTGTCGCTGCCGGGGGGTGACATCTCGAAGTTGCGTCCGATCGCGTTCGCGCTCGCGCCCGCGACGGCGGTGTTCCTGGGGTGGTGGTTCCTCGGCGAGCCGATGACCGCGCGCAAGGGGATCGCCGTGGCGCTCATCGTCGCGGGGATCGTGATGCTCGCGGGCGACAAGGCGGCGCACGCGGCGACGGAGCGCGCACCGTCGCAAGCGGCGGACGCGGGTGAGGCACGGTGATGGCTCGGTTCAGATGAACTTGAAGATCAGGGCAGTGCCGATCGCCCCGATGTACGCGGAGACGATGGACATCGCCAGCGTCCCGATGTTGCAGACAACGAGGAGCGCCACCCAGCGGCCAATTCCGAACTCGGTCAGCCCGATGGCACGCCACTGTCCGAGCAGGCGGTTCATGGTCCACCAGCCCACCAACGCGTTGACCGCGAGCAGGACACAAACTCCCGCCATCAACAACATCCCGCCGTCATCGTGCGAACCCGGGCCGAGGATAACGGCCGCCACGCCGACAGACGTGGAGGCGATCCAGGCCAGGTGCAATGTATACGTCGCTCGCAGCCAGGCCCAGTAGGCGGCCGCTCGCAGATGGCGGCGTATCGAGATGCTGGGGATGAGCCCGGCGAGGGAAACGGCCGCCAAGGGAACCACGCTCAAGAATGCACCGACCATGACCGCCCAGGGTCCGAGCCTGGCCAAGGGAAGTCCAAAGCACCCGCTGAAGAGGATCGCCCCGCCCAACAGGCCGCCGATCAGTTGGCGACGCTCGACGGACACCTGGACCCGATTCGCCGCGGCGACGGCGTCGGCGGCGGAGTAGGGGCGGCCGCACTCGCTGCAGCGGCCGGTCTGCGTGCCCGAGAGGTCGTAGCCGCAGCGTGGACAGATCGTCCCTCTGGGGAACGGCGGTGCAGGTGAGGTTGGTTCGTGTTGCGTCGTCAAGATGCGCCCGCACAAAGAGGAGTGAACTTCGGAACGCCGGGCTTGCAAGCCAGAGCGTCTACCACATCTGCAGCCACGCGGCGGAATACGCCGCGACGAGCAGTCCCAGCAGCCAGGCGATGATCGTGTGCACGATGACGACGCCGCCGGAGTACCGGCGAGCGCTCCGCGAGATGCCCGCAACTTCCAGTCGCACCCGGAGTCGGTTCGCGGCGAAGATGGCGCAGATCAGCGCGATCGAGGATGAACCGAGCAACAACAGCGGCACGGCGTGTGAATCCTGACCGGTGCGTCTCTCGCTGATGCTCAAGGCGACACCCGCGGGCAGGCCCAGCACCCACAACCCCTGCAACACCAGCGTCTCGCGGAGCCACTGGGCGCGGAAGACACGGCGCGGCTCGGGTTGCAGACACCAACCCTGGGCCCACGCCGCGGCCTCCGCGAGTCCGAACATCAGGACGCACAGCAGGATCCCGGCGACGAGGCCGTGCCAGGACCGGCTCAGGACGAAGAGTGCGGCGGCGAAGGCCAGCGAGAGAACGATCGCGGCGCGGTAGTGCCGCCGGAGCGTCTTCCTCGCGCTCGACGCGGCCTGCGCCAGGCGGGCGTGGTTCTCGATGTCCTTGGGCGAAACGGGACGCCCGCACTCGCTGCAGATCGGCGGCTGGTGGCCGCGAACGGGGTGTTGGCCGAGTTCGTAGCCGCACTGTGCACAGACCATGCCGGGCGGAACAACCGCCGGCGATGGCGTGGTCGGACCGGTCGGTGGTTGGGGGGCGGGGGCGTTGGTCATGCGCAGGACCGGGGCATTGTTTGCGGCATCGCGGGATGAACCCGATCGGACGTTTCGGAGGGGGCGCGGGAGCGCCGCCGTCCCCCCGGAACACGGCCCATCGCGCCTTGGCCGCACGTGCGGCATTGGTTCGGAGACGATGGAAACGGCGCTCGCGCCAAGCCGGCGCGCTGAACGACCGAATAATGAGAGCGTCCCATCCCGCTGCCCTGTCCGGTTCCGTAGCCTCGCCAGGTGTTTTTCTTCTTCATCCACCCCCCCCACCCCCGCCGTCTCGCGCCAGACGGTCCGACGCGTCTGTTCCCGGCATGCTGACCAACACCCCATCGAACTCACCGGCGGGCTCGGTTGCCCAGGACGCGGCCACGACTCCCGGCGGCGCGCGTCCGAGGTGCAATGTCGAGGTCATGATCCTCGCGCACAACGAGGCGGCGAACCTGCCGCACTCGCTGGCGAGCGTCATCGGATGGGCGGACGCGGTGTACGTGGTGGATTCGGGGAGCAATGACGGCAGCCAGGAGATCGCGTCGCGGATGGGGGCGCAGGTGGTGCACCGGCCGTGGCTGGGGTATGCGCGTCAGAAGAACTGGGCGCTGGAGCACCTGCCGTTCAAGAGCGACTGGATCTTCATCCTCGACGCGGACGAGTCGATCACGCCGGAACTGAAGGATGAACTGCTGGCGATCGCGGGGCGTCCGGCGGAGCAGGCGCCGATCGCGGGGTACTACGTCAACCGGCTGACGTTCTTCATGGGCGCGCCGATCCGGCACGCGGGGTATTACCCGAGTTACAACCTGCGGTTCTTCCGGCGCGGCAAGGCGCGGTACGAGGACCGCGAGGTTCACGAGCACATGGTCGTGGACGGGCCGACGGAGCGCCTCAAGCGCGAGATGCTGCACGAGGACCGGCGGGGGCTCGAGCACTTCATCGCCAAGCACAACCGGTACTCGACGCTCGAAGCGCGGGAGTTGATGCGCGAGCAGATCCGTCGCAGCCGCGGCGATCGCGCGACGCACCTGGAGCGCGGCATCGCGACGCGCCGGTGGCTCAAGAACAAGGTGCTGCCCCGCCTGCCGTTCAGCGGCGTGTGGCGGTTCCTGTACATGTACATCCTGCGCCTGGGCATCCTCGACGGGTTGCCGGGGTTCCGGTTCTGCCTGCTCCTGGCGACGTACGACACGTTCATCTCGCTGAAGTTGGCGGAACTGCGGGCGATGGGCGCGGAAGAGAAGCCCGAGCTGATGGAAGCGCCGTCGACCAAGGCCCGCGGCCTGGCGGTGCCCGAGGGCGAGCTGGCGGTGGCGGCGACCGGCGCGGCCAAGGGCCCGAGTGTCGAACCGGCGGCGGTGGCTGCGCCCGCGCCGTTTGTGCCGAAGTCAGCGCCCGTTGTGCCCGCGCTCGAACCGAAGCCGGCCGCGGCGCCGGCGGCGTCGGGAGCGGAAACGGAGAGCCCGGAGGGCCGCCCGCTCCCCGACCCCATCCACCCGCAGACGGCGCGTCACCGGGCCGAACTGGCGAACCTGGCGTTCCCGCCGGGGAAGTGGCCGGCGAAGGGGAGCGTGCCGGTGAGCGTGCTCATCCCGGTCAAGAACGAGCAGCGGAACATCGTGGACTGCATCCGGCACTGCATGTGGGCGAGCGAGATCGTGGTCGTCGACTCGCAGTCGACGGACCAGACGATCCCGATGAGCCAGGCGCTGGGGGCCGACGTCTACCAGTTCTACTACAGCAAGGAGGGGTGGCCCAAGAAGAAGAACTGGGCGCTCGAGCAGGTGCCGTGGAAGAACGAGTGGGTGCTGATCCTCGACGCCGACGAGTTCATGACGCCCGAACTGACCGAGGAGGTCCGTCAGGTGGTCACCGGCGCGTACTCGCCCAAAGACCCCAAGAAGGCCGGGTGCGGCGACGGGTACTGGCTCAACCGGCGGTTCATGTTCATGGGGCGCTGGATCCGCGGGTGCGGCTACTACCCCTCGTGGAACGTGCGGCTCTTCAAGCACAGGGTCGGGCGCTACGAGCGCATCGGCACGCTCGGGCAGACAGGTTCGGGCGACAACGAGGTGCACGAGCACGTCGTGCTCTCGACCGGACCCGCGGGCTATCTCGAGCACGAGTTCCTGCACTACGCCTACCCGGACCTGACGGCGTGGATCGAGAAGCACAACCGCTACACGACGTGGGAAGCGCACGCGATGAAGGCCAAGGACGCCGGGGCCGTGCAGGCGTCGCTCTTCGGCGGGCCGATCGAGCGCCGGCGGTGGCTCAAGCGTTTCGCGCGCGGCCTGCCGTTCCGCCCCACGCTCCGCTTCCTCTTCAGTTACCTGATCCAGCTGGGCATCCGCGACGGCTATCCCGGGTACGTGATGTGCCGCCTGCTCGCCTGGTACGAGTTTGTTTCGCTGGCCAAGTACTACGAGATGGAGACGCAGCAGGGCGAGGCGGCGCGCCGCGACGCGCAGCAGACCAGCGGCAAGCCGCTGGGCTGAGCCCGTCCCGCCCGGACCCGGCACACCGGGCGCGAGCGACGCGCCCGGTCGGGAGGAGAGTCCCGTGAGCAGTCCGACCACCAGCCCCCATCGCGACGGCGCCGAGCGCGCCGGACCTTCCGGCGCCGCCGCACCGGGCACGCCGGCGGGCGAGCAGCCGATCCGTTCGTACACCTCGCCGGGGCAGGGCGTGGGCAACACGCTGCGCGAGTTCTGGAGCCTGTACCGCGGGATGCGGGCGGCCAAGGCGACCATCGAGCGCGACGTGCAGAACCAGATCGAGGACTGCCGCCTGTGCGCCCGCAAGTTCGAGCAGCTCACGGGCCGGCCGCTCAAGGGCTGCAAGATCGTCGAGGTGGGCGCCGGGCAGAGCCTGCGGCGCGCGCGGGAGTTCGCCGTCGGCAACGACGTGACGGCGACGGATCTGGACGTGTACGCGCACGGGCTGGACGTTCGGGCGTATCTCGAGGTGCTCCGACGCAACGGCGCCAAGCGCATGGCCAAGACCATCGGCCTGCGCCTGTTCGGCACGGACCGCGCGTACAACCGGGCGCTGGCGAGGGCGCTCAACGTGGCGAGCCTGCCCGACGCCCGGTTCCGCCAGATGGACGCGACGAGGCTGGAGTTCCCGGACAACTCGATCGACCTGGTGTACTCGTTCCAGGTCTTCGAGCACCTGCCCGATCCGGAGGCGGTGTGGCGTGAGTGCGTCCGCGTGGTCAAGCCCGGCGGGTGCATCTTCACGCTCCTGCACCTCTACACGTCGGACTCGGGGTGCCACGACCTGCGGATCATCCGGGGCGACCATTCGCAGACGGGCTACTGGCCGCACCTGCGCGAGAGCGCCAGGCACACGGTGCAGAACTCGGCGTACCTCAACGAACTGACGCTTGCGCAGTGGTACGACCTGGTGCACAGGGTCTTCCCCGGGGCCGACGTGGAGTTTGAACGCGACGACCGGTACCGGGACGAGCTGGCGCGGCTGCGCTCGCAGGGAGAGCTGCGGGACTATTCCGACGACGAGCTGCTCAACCGGAACATGATCGTCACGTGGATGAAGCCCCGGGCCTGACTCCCCCACGTCCCACCTTCCGCACCCGCGCCCGCCCTCCGCGTGGGCAATCGACCCTATCGTTGGGCCGGTGAACACGCTCGACCGGTACATCGCGCGCCAGTACCTGTTCAACGTCGCGGCGCTGATCGTGCTCCTGTTCACGTTCGTCGTGGCGATCGACGTGACGCTCAACATCGATCGGTTCGTGGACCGGGCGAAGGAGCTCGAGGCGCTGTCGGGCGCTCCCGGGGCGCGGGTCGAACCGTCGACGGCGCGGCGCGTGCTGCTCACGGTGTCGCTGGTGTTCAACCTGTGGGGGCCCAAGCTCCTGCAGCTGTTCACGTACACGGTCGGGCTCGCGCTGGTGGGCGCGATGGGGTTCACGCTGACGCAGATGGTGCGCCACCGGGAGCTGGTCGCGCTGATGGCGTCGGGGATCTCGCTGCGCCGTGTGGCGCGCCCCATCGTCGTCGTCGCGTGCGTCTTCCTGGCGCTGAAGGTCATCGACCACGAGGTGATCCTGTCGCACCCGCGGATCGCGCCGCTCCTGGTGCGCGATCACGGCGACGCGGGCAACGTGCAGCTCTCGAGGTTCAGCGTGCCCCTGACCGCCGAGGCGCCCGACCCGGTCACGCGCACGCGCCGGGTGTTCATGGCCGAGTCGTTCTCGCCGGAGGACAACGTGCTGGAGGGGCTGAACATCTGGGAGCGCGATGCGCGGGGCGTGGCGGTGCGCCACCTGGTGGTGCGCCGGGCCGTGTGGACCGAAGTGAACGGCAAGGGCGGCTGGGACCTGGCGGGGGTGGAGAGCAAGTTCCTGGGTTCGAGCCCGGAGGGCACCGGCGTGATCCTGGCCGACACGCGGCCGGCCCCGACGCGGATCGAGACCGACCTGGGGCCGGACGCGCTGGTGTTCCGGCGGCACGCGACGTACGCCCAGAACCTGTCCTGGCCGCAGATCTCGAGGATGCTCAAGAACGAGAACATCGAGGACGCGCTGCGGGACAAGCTGGAGCGGATCCGGTGGGGGAGGCTGTCGACGACGCTGACGTCGCTGCTGAGCCTGGTGATCACGGTGCCGTTCTTCCTGCTGCGCGAGCCCTCGAACATGCTGGTGCAGAGCCTCAAGTGCGCGCCGGTGGGGATCGTGGCGCTGCTGGGGAGCGTGATCCTCACGGCGATGCCGGTGCCGGGGCTGCCGGCGGGCTTCGGCGCGATGCTGCCGGTCTTCATCCTGCTGCCGATCGCGATCGCGAGCGTGTCGTGGGTGAAGACCTGAGGGTGGCGGCGGGGGCGTGGCGCCGGTTTGCGCACGAGATGCCAACGACACGAGTTGCCAACGAAAAACCCCGGCGCTCGGGCCGGGGTTGTCTGGTGTTCTGTCCGCCGCGCGCGTCGCTCGTCGGAACGCTTACTGGCGCTGGCCCTCGAGCGCGACGACGACCATGACCTCGTCGCCGAGCGCGTCGCCCTTGATGCCGTAGTTCATGCCGAAGTCGGAGCGCTTGAAGGTGAAGGTCGCTTCGACGCCCGATCGGTAGCCCATGCGCTCGCCGCGATCGCCCTCGCCGATGTGCGTGAGCTTGGCGGTGACGGGCATGGTCTTGCCCAGGAGCGTCATGTCGCCGACGAGGTCGAAGCCCTCGCCGGACTTCCTGCACTCCTTGCTCTTGAAAGTGATCGAGGGGAACTGCTTGGTGTTGAAGAAGTCGGGGCTCTTGAGGTGCTCGTCGCGCTGCTTGTTGTTGGAATCCACGGACGCGGCGTCGATCGTGATGTCGAACATCGACGACGACGGGTTCGCGGGGTCGAAGCTGAACATGCCGTCGACCTTGTTGAAGCGGCCCCAGAAGTTCGAGACGCCGACGTGCCGGATGCGATAGACCACGCCGGAGTGCACCGGGTCGATCTTGAACCCGCCGGCCTTCATGGGCTCGGGGGCGACGGCGGCGGTGGCGGCCGCTGCGTCTTTGCCGGTCAGGCCCATGGCCATTCCGCCGGCGAACATGACGCCCGCCGCCAATCCCAGCGCGAGCATCGAACCCGAACCCCATCGAACGCTGCAGCACGAGCAAGCCATTGAGGAATCTCCAGAACCCCCGACGCCCCGCCGAAGGCGAACGCACGGACCTCCCACGAGGGACGCCGCGTGCTCAGGTACCAGCGTAGAGGTCGGACGTTGCAGGCGGCCGGGCGAGATTGGAAAGAGGATGAATCGATCCAACTTCGAGCCGGCCGTACGATCCCGCGATGAGCACGCTTTGGGAAGAGGGCGGGCGAGGGCCGGGGCGGGAGGAGCCGCGGGAGCGGCGGAAATCGGCCAACGCCGCGGCACGGGGAGAAGATGGCCAGACCGGGCCAGCCGGTTCGGGATTGAGCGGCGCAGCCGCACATGTCGATGCCACGACCACTGGCCTCGACGCGGAGCAGCGCCGGGCGGTCGAGCACGACCCG
This sequence comes from uncultured Phycisphaerales bacterium, assembly GCA_937871415.1. Taxonomy (GTDB): domain Bacteria; phylum Planctomycetota; class Phycisphaerae; order Phycisphaerales; family UBA1924; genus JAHBK01. Next base: position 11,722 of record CALMQD010000194.1, read on the forward strand.
GCCGACGGGCCGCTGATCGTGCTGGCCGGGCCGGGCACCGGCAAGACGCGCGTGATCACGCACCGCATCGCGCACCTGATCGACGATCGCACCGTCGACCCGGCGTCCATCGTCGCGGTGACGTTCACGAACAAGGCGGCTGGGGAGATGCGTGAGCGGCTCCGGGGGCTCATCGGGCCGAAAGCCGATCGGGTCGAGACGTCGACGTTTCACGCGCTGGGCATGCGCATCCTGCAGCGCTTCGGAGACTTGCTCGAGCCCGATGCGCTCGCCGACATGCCCGCGCTGGTCGCGGAGGACCTGGCGCGGGCGCAGATCGACACGCTGCCGGTGGTGTCGAGGGCCGGGGGGGGCGGCGGAAGGCGACCGGTGTTCGGGCCGTCGCTCACGGCGGGCGGGCTGCTCGACTCGGCGCAGCGGAAGCGCCTGCTGCGCGCGATCATCACTCGCCTCGACGTGCTGCGCCCGCTGCGGGTGCACTCGCTCGACGGCGCGGCGGATCACGCGCGCGAGGTCATCGATGCGCTGAGCGAGCGGGCGATTTTCCCGGCCGATGCGCTGCGGTTCGCCGCGGCGTGGCGTGCGAGGCTCCACGACCCGGCGTGGGCCGGCGTGCCGGCCGACCGGCGCGAGGCGCTGCCGGCCCAGCGGTTCCAACAGGAGGTGTTCGAGGACGCCTGCCGCGTGTACGCGGTCTTCGAGCGGGCGCTGCGTCACGCGGGACTCGTGACGTTCTCCGACCTCATCACGCTGCCGCTGCGGCTGATGCGCCAGGGGTCGAAGGATGGCGGGAGCGCGGGGGCCGCGGCGGTGCTCCGTTCGCAGTGGCGGCATTTCGTCGTGGACGAGTTCCAGGACGTAAACGCGGCGCAGATCGAACTGCTGCGCGAACTCGCGCCGCCTCTTGCGGGCGGTGCGGGAGGGCACGGGCCGGACCTGTGCGTCGTCGGCGACGACGATCAATCGATCTACGCATTCCGCGGGAGCGACGAACGCGCCTTCGCTCACTTCGCGAAGGTCTGGGGGCGCGCGGGAACGGCCGGGGGAGTGAAGGTCGTGCGGCTCGGCGTGAACTACCGATCGACGCCGGCGATCGTTTCGCTGAGCCAGAGTGTGATCGAGCGGTCGCGGTCCCGGTTCGCGCCCGACAAGGTCATCAGGCCGGCGGCGCCGGCGGCGGGGTGCGCCAAGGCCGGCGTGGTGTGGCTGGAGGACGACCGGCAGGCGGCGCAGGCGGTCGGCGCCGTGGTTCGCGCGGGGCTGGGCGATTTCGAGGGGCGAGCGCCCGAGTCGATCGCGGTCATCACGCGGGACAACAGCCTGGCGGCGCAGGTGGCCGCGGC
>CALMQD010000195.1 GCA_937871415.1 uncultured Phycisphaerales bacterium
GACAACCGCACGACGTGGGCCTGGGGGCTCGAGCATGTTCCGACCAGCGGCATGTGCCTGGGCGTGCTGGCCATGTGCGCCTACGACGACGGCGACCTCGACCGCGCCGCCGAACTCATCGACCGCGCCGACTCGGGGTCACGCGATCCCTCCAACCTCAACCCGCTTCGCGCGTACCTGCTCCTGGACCAGGGTCGCACCGAAGAGTCGGCGCTGATGTTCGAAAAGATCATCCACGTGCTCAAGCCGCGCGTCGCGAGGGAGGGCGAACTGACGCCCTACCGCTCGGTGCTCGCCGTCGCGTACAGCCGGCTGGGGAAGCTCGAAGAGGCCGAGCGACTGCTGCGGCACTGCCTGGAAATCTCGCCGGACCTTTCGCCGCTGGTGGTCGAGAAACTCTCGGTGGTCGTCTACAAGCAGGGCCGCGCGGACGAGGCGCTGGCGATGCTCGAGCACGAAGCCGCCCGGGTCGATGGCTCGTGGATCAACGGAAGCCAGTTGGTCATCTACCGCCTCGGCTCGCTGTACTACCAGCGGGGGCGATTCCGGGAAGCCCGAGCCAACCTCGAGAAGTTCCTCGAACGCACGCAGTCGCAGGAGGCGCGCGCGATGCGCCGTTACCGCGCCGAGGCCGAGAAGGCCGTGCGCGATCTCACTCGCCGGATCGAGTCCATGCCGCCGGGCTGATGCCCCGCCCTGGGCGAGGGGTTTTTCGGCGGCTACCGACGCTGCGACAGGCCGAGCGTATTGCCGTCGGGGTCGAAGACCGACGCGAGTCGCGCTCCCCACGCCCGCTCGGTCGGCTCGGCCTTGATCTTCGCGCCCAGACCCTGCAGCCGGCGGAGCGCCGCGTCCAGATCGTCCACGGTGACCCAGATCGTCACCGGTCCGGGGCCGTCGGCCTCCTGGGGCGCGTCGTCGATCCCCAGATAGCACCGGCCCACCACGAACCCGCGATGGCCCGGATGCTGGTCGGCGTACTCCAACCCCAGCCCCTTCCGATAGAACTCGGCGAGCCGGTCCGCGTCGCGGCTGAAGATCACGACCGTGTCGAGAGACGGACCTTGGGACTTCCAGGCGATGCTGCGCCCCGGAGAACCCTCGTTTGCGCCCTCGAACCCCGGGTGGGCACACCCGGCCAGACCGAGCCGGGTGATTCCGGCTAGGCTGGCGGCGAGGGCCGATCTCCGGTCGACAAAGGTCCTCATGGATTGAGCATAATCGTGCCGCGCCGAGAGCGTTTCGGTCGAGTCCCCCGGCTGGCCGTCAAAATGGCAGGTTCAGGCCGGACTCACCCGGGCCCCGCAGCCTGTTATACCCCGGCGCTGTCCGGTTGAAGGGCGGAACTTGCACGCGCGCGGCTCGTCGGCTTGGCACTCCGCTTGCCGTAGCCCCAGATACCGCGGCCGCCGGCCGGCCGCAGGGAGGATTCACCCCAATGTCCAAGATCATCGGTATCGACCTGGGAACGACCAACTCGTGCGTCGCCGTGATGGAAGGCGGCACGCCCAAAGTGCTCATCAACGCCTCGGGCAGCCGCACCACGCCGTCGGTCGTCGCCTTTACCGACAAGGGCGAGCGCCTCGTGGGCCAGCCCGCCAAGCACCAGCAGGTGACCAACCCCAAGAACACGATCTTCTCGATCAAGCGCTTCATGGGACGCCGGCGCTCCGAGGTCTCCTCCGGCGGCGATGCGGGCTACGGCAAGAGCGGCAACGAGGAGAGCAAGGTTCCCTACACAATCGTCGGCTCGTCCGACGACTTCGTGAAGGTGAAAGTCAACCAGGGCGAGTTCACGCCCCAGCAGATCTCCGCCTTCATCCTGATGGACCTCAAGAAGACCGCCGAGGACTACCTCGGCGAGAAGGTCGACCGTGCGGTCATCACCGTGCCGGCCTACTTCAACGACGCGCAGCGCCAGGCGACCAAGGACGCGGGCGAGATCGCCGGCCTGAAGGTCGAGCGCATCATCAACGAGCCGACCGCCGCCGCGCTCGCGTACGGCCTCGACAAGAAGAAGAACGAGAAGATCGCGGTCTTCGAC
>CALMQD010000196.1 GCA_937871415.1 uncultured Phycisphaerales bacterium
CCCCCAGCCGGTCCCCGCGGGATTTCGGCGAGCGTCTCCTGCAGCGCGACCCGTTCCAACACTGAAACGCCGACCCGGAACCGCAAGGAACCCGTGACCACCGATCGATTCGACATCGCCCGCCGCATAGCCGCCGAGGCGCTGGGCCTTCCCGCGTCTCAGCGGAGCGCCGCCGTCGCCCAACTCTGCGGCAGCGATCTGGAGTTGCGAAAGCAGGTCGAGGCGATGATCCGCTCGCACGAAGCGGCGACCATCGTCACCGGGGACCTTGCCGGGACGATCGCGCCCGATACCGGCGCTCCAGGCTCGCCGCTCGGCGCGTCTCCGGGTCCGAAGGAATCCGCTGAGCGCGCCGCTCGAGCGCTGCCGCCCGGCACGCCGGCTCGCTTCGGCAACTACACCATCCTGGAAGTCCTGGGCGAAGGCGGCATGGGCGTGGTCTATCTGGCCGAGCAGGACCGCCCGCGGCGCGTCGTCGCCCTCAAGGTCATCCGGCCCGGCACGATGTCGCCGCGGATGCTCCGCCGGTTCGAGTTCGAATCACAGACGCTCGCGCGCCTGCAGCACCCGGGCATCGCGCAGATCTTCGAGGCGGGCGTCGTTGCCCATCCGGACGGGTCGGCGCAGCCGTTCTTCGCGATGGAGTTCGTCCGCGGTGTGGCGCTCACCGCGTTCGCCGCGGCGCACGATCTCGACATACGCCGACGGCTCGGCCTGTTCGTGAAGGTCTGCGAGGCCGTCGAGCACGCGCACCAGAAGGGCGTCATTCACCGCGACCTCAAGCCGGCCAACATCCTCGTCGACACCGGCGGCCAACCCAAGGTGCTCGATTTCGGCGTGGCCCGGGCCACGGACGACGACGCGGCCGGCGCCTCGCACCGCTCCATGCTCACCGAGGCCGGGCAACTCGTCGGCACGATCCCGTACATGAGCCCGGAGCAGATCGCGGGGAACATCGACCAGCTCGACACGCGCTCGGACGTCTACACCCTCGGCGTCATCCTGTACGAACTGCTCACCGGGCGCCTGCCGCACGAGGTCACCGGCAAGACGATCGTCGAGGCCGCTCGTGTCATCAGCAGCGACCGCGTCACGCCGCTGGGCGAGATGAACCGATCCCTGCGGGGCGAACTGCAGACCGTCGTGAGCAAGGCGATGGAGCGCGACGTGTCGCGCCGCTACCAGTCCGCGGCGGAGTTGGCCGCGGACATCACGCGATACCTGCGATTCGAGCCCATCTTCGCCAAGCCCCCGAGCCGTGCTTACCTTGCTCGGAAGTTCGCCCAGCGTAACCGTGGACTGGTGACCGGCCTTTGCGTCGCGCTGGTCCTGCTCGCGCTCGGCGTGGCCGGCACACTCTGGCAGGCGGTGCGGGCGACGCGCGGCTGGGAGCGTGCGGCGATCGAGGCCGCGAACGCCACTGCCGCCAGCGAGTTTCTATCCGACATGCTCGCGAGTGCCGACCCGGAAAACTCGCTGGGGCGCGAGGTGACGGTGCGTCAGGCGGCGGACGAGGCCGCGCGCTCGGTTTCGCTCACGCTCGCGGACCGACCCAAGGTCGAGCAGAGCGTGCAGAAAGCCCTCGCCTCGACCTACCGCGGGCTGGACATGCTCGAGGAGGCCGAGAAGCACGCGCGGCGCGCCTTGGACCTGGCGCGGCGAGAGTACCCCGCCGACGACCCGGCGGTGATCGACGCCTCGCGCGTGCTGGTGACGGTGCTCACCAACGCCGGCAAGTTCGACGAGGCGGAACGCCTGGCGAAGGAGAACCTCGCGGCCATCCTGCGGTCGCGCGGGCGCGAGGACCCCGACACGTGCATCGTGATGAGCGAGCTCGCACGCGTGTACCAGGAGACGGGTCGATTCAAGGAGGCCGAGCCGCTCCTCACCGACGCGATCGCGCTCGGGCGCCGGACGCGCCCCGCGAACGACATCGAGGCGGCGGGGATGCTGCACAATCTGTCAACACTCTACAAGGACCAGGGCCGCTTCGAGCAGGCGGAATCGATCCTGCGTGAACTCCTGGACCTGCGCACCCGCTATTACGGAAGACAGCACCCGCAGACGGCGTTCGCGCTCAACAACCTCGCCGCGGTGCTGCAGAAGCGCGAGAAGTACGACGAGGCTCTCTCGATGATGCGCGAAGCGCTGGCAATCCGAGAGCAGACGCTCGGCCCGGACCACCAGAGCACCGTGACCAGCCGCATGAACCTCGCCGTGGTGCTGGTCTCGATGGGCAAACTCGACGAGGGCGAGCCGCTGATCCGCGCGGCGGTCGATTCCTACACGCGCACGCTTGGCGCGGAACACCCCAAGACGCTCATCAGCATGGGCAACCTGGCGTACGTCCTCGAAGACCGAGGCCAACTCGACGAGGCCGAGTCGCTCTACCGGCGGATCATCGACACCCGGAGACGGACGACCGGCGGCAAAGACCCCGAGACCTGGAACCCGATGAACAACCTGGCGATGCTGCTGCAGAAGCAGGGCCAACTCGCCGAGGCCGAGGGGCTCTATCGCGAACTGCTCGCGATGTGCGATGAGCAGTTGCCCGCGGACCACCCGAGCACCGCGATCTTCCGGAACAACTACGGCGACCTGCTCGTGGACCTGCACCGGTACGACGAGGCGCGCCGGGCCCTCACGGCGAGCCTGGGCGTGCTGGAGAAGAAGTTCGGGCCCGATCACCCCCGGGTCGCCAAGGCCAAGGCGCGGCTGACTCGGCTCGATGAGGCATCCGGGCGGTAGGTGCCCCGGGCGACGTTCGCCGATCGGGAACGTCGGGATCCATGTTGCGAACAATGACTATCGATGACCACCGATCGTCACAAGACCGGCTGGCATGCGGTGTGGACACCGAGCACGGCGCCCATGAATATCGCATTCGGAACGCTCGCGGCGCTCGGGATGGCGTGCGCTGCCGCGGGGCTTGTCGGCCTGGCCACCCTCCCGCGAACAGATCCCACTCCCAACTGGCAGTACGCCTGGGCCGCTGGCAGTGCGGCGTTGGGTGCGTGGCTGGCGACACGGACGGGTGTCGCTGCCTCGCGCTGGCTTCGCGCTCGCCTCGTGCCGCTGGACCAACTCGGGGTGTGCCTGGGGTCGTTGCTCGGCCTGGTGATGTTGGTG
>CALMQD010000197.1 GCA_937871415.1 uncultured Phycisphaerales bacterium
GGGAGGCGGCGAGCCGCGGGATCCGCGGGCCGGCGCGGGCGAACAGCGTCGGATCGGCCCGATAACGCGTGCGGGCTCAGCGCTCGCTTGCGCGACGCTGCTTCTTCATGCGGCGGTGCAGCGCGCGGAGTTCGAGCAGGCGGCGAAGACCGACGCCGTCGGTGCGGGAACCGTTGGCGGCGGGGGCCCTGGTGAGGAGGCCGGAGAGGGCGCCGACGAGTGTCGCCCCATGGCGCGCGGGGCTGAGCCCGGCGAGGCGGTGGGCCCAGGCCCAGCCCATGAGCGAGGCGCGGAGGCCCGCGGCGCGGGGGGCGGAGCGCCTGCACGTCCAGCACCAGTTGCGTGTGGCGGTGCGGTGCCAGCGGGTGCTCTTGGTGGGCGGCGCGAGGAGCGGGAAGCAGGCCGCGTTGGTCTGGCCGGAGCCGGAATCGTGCCAGACGGTCCAGCGGGGATCGAAATAGACCGCGCGGGGCCCCTGAACGGCGGAGGCGAGGCGCAGCGCGAGGTCGGTGTCGTTGCGGTAGAGGAAGAACGCGCCCTCATAGCCGCCGACGTTCCGCCAGGCGCTGGCTCGGACGAGGTTGGCGCAGCCCATGACGGGCCAATCGTCGCAAGGCGCGCCGGCGAGGACTTCGGCGAAGGGCCACTCGCTCATCGCGGTGTCGGGGTGGCGCGGGTGGAAGGTGACGGCGGCGAGTTCGTCGCGGCGCGCGAGCAGTTCGACGGCGCGGGAGAAGTGCTCGGGCTCGACGACGGCGTCGTCGTCGAGGATCAGGAGGAACGTGTCTTCGTGCGGAGTCCGCGTGTCGGCCAGCGCGTGGTCGACGGCGCGGTTGAAGGCCTCGACGCCGATGTTCTCGTCGATCGCGAGGACCTCGACAAAGTCGGCGAATCGCTGGACGACGGCGTCGACGGTGCCGTCGGCGGAGGCGTTGTCGGCGACGATGACGCGGCCCTGGACGACGGGGCCGGACGACTGGTCTGTTGGCGCGGCGGGGGCGAACACCGGATGATCGAGGAGCGCGGCGAGCGTCTGTTCGAGTTTCTCGCGCCGGTTGTGGCTGAGGACGACGGCGCAGACGGTGGTGGCGCGCGGGGCGGTCGGTGCGCTCGGCGAGGGACGCGCGAGGCGGCCGGGGTACATCCGCGCCTGGGGCGGGGTCTTGAGCGAGGCGCGGAGCGCGGCCCAGAGCGCGCTGAAGGCGAATCGGGTGCCGGCAACGAGGCGCGAGAGGCGGCGGGGCCTGCGGAGCACGGCGTTGCCGGTCCAGACCTGGACGATGACGGGCGCGCTGAGCCAGCAGAACGCCTGGCCGCGGGCCGGCGCGATCGCCACGTCGGGCCGGCGGGCAAGCCCGAGGAGGCGGAGTGCGAAGTCGAAGAGTTCGCCGGCGAAGGAGCGCCGGTAGCGCGAGACGCGCTCGTGGGAGCGCACGCCGAGCGCTTCGAGCGCGAGGAAGACCTGGGCTTCCTCGCGGTAGGTCAGTTGCAGCGCGGGGAGGATCTTGACGCGCAGGCGGGCGCGGGACTGCGGGGTGGCCCAGCCCTGCGCCGTGAAGACGCGATCGAGTTCGGCCTCGAGGCTCTTGAGCGGGGTGGAGGGGAGGACGTCGATGACGCCCGGGGCGGCCTTGCCGGTGACGACGCCGCGAGAGGCGTCGAGGAGCGCGCGAACGTGGAGGCGGGCGAGGTCCTCGCGGTCGTTGAGGGCCTGCTGGACGGCGCGTCGGACCTCGACGAAGGAGCGTTTGAAGCGGACCTTGAAGCCGCGCTCGACGGCGGCCAGCGTGCCGAAGGCGCTGCGTCCGGTGTAGTAGCGGGTCCAGGTGGCGAATCGCGAGAAGTGCGGGTGCATCGCGACGGCCCAGGGGACGCAGACGACGCGCCCGCCGGTGACGTCCTGCATGCGGCGCGTCCACTCGACGTCGTCGCCGTGCAGGAAGTTGTCGGGCATGACGCCGGTGGCTCGGACGGCGTCGGCGCGGACGAGGGCGCAGCACGCGGCGAGGTAGTCGGTGTCGATGACTTCGCGGACGCCGACCATGCCGAAGCAGTGCGGCTCCCACCAGCCGCTCTTGCGGTTCACGTGCCCGCCGAGTTCGAAGCCCTGGCCGGTGAGCGGGTCGGCGAGCGTGGAACCGGCGGCGACGATGGAGCGGTCGCGCTCCATCTCGGTGATGAGTTTCCAGAGCGTGTCGGGCGCGAGGCGGACGTCGGAGTCGACCATCCAGATGTAGTCGGCGGCCCAGCCCTGGCCGGGCCGGCCCAGCGAGTCGGTCTTAGAGGGGTCGAGGGCGTATTCGAGTGCGCGGCGGAGCCCGGCGTTGTACCCGCCGCTGCCGCCGGCGTTGTCGCTCTGGCGCAGGTGCTCGAGTCGGAAGTAAGGATGGGTGGGCGGGGTGGGGCCCAGGCCGAAGCGCATCTGGCTGAGCGGTTTGTCGCTGGCGTTGTCGACGAGGACCATGCGGAGATCGACGCCGCGCTGGTCGAGCTTGAGGGCGTCGTCGACGAGCGCCTCGGCGTCGGCGGCGCGGTTGTAGCAGGGGCTGACGAGCACGACTCGGCGCGTGCCGACCCAGTTGGGATGCGGGGGCGGCCCCTTGGCGCGGATGGCGTCGCCAGCGGGCCCGAGGTCGCAGGTGAGGATGACGGAGCGCGGCGGAAGGTGGACCTGGATCGGGGCGGCGGGGGAGAGCAGGTCGCCCGGGCGGAGCGCAGGGGCGGCGGTCTGTTCCTCGGCGGAGTGCGACCCCCTGCCTTCGGGGGCGGCTTGGCGTTCGAGCGCGGCGACGTCTTCTTCAGGGAGGTCGCTCGCGATCAGATTGTCGGGTGACGGCTCGCTCGGAACCCCGAGCGCTTCGCCGGCGGCGGCCTCGGACGAGGGGGAAAGTGACGAGGAAGGCGGGGTCACAGGCGTGCAGTGTAGCGGCGGGGCCCAGGGCGGAGGGTGTGAGTGAGTCGTAACCTGGGCAATTCCGGCGGCTTGGGTAACGGGTTGGTTTGACGCGTTGCGGCGGTCAGGTACACTGAAAGTCGAACCGACAGGCCGGCGGCGAGCGAAGAATGCTCGCGGGCGCCGGCCGAACAAGGGGGCGGGCGCTGCGCGGGCGAGGACGGGTGACTCGCCCTGGGCGGGCGCGGGGGGCAGACAGGAACACGGTCGGCGATCCCCGGCAGGCCTTGCGAGGGGCGTGCGCTGGCGAATCCCGGCGCGGTTCGTCGATCAACAGGGCACGCGCGAGCGACAGGACGGCGCGCGCTGCCGCCCGAAGAATCAAGAGCACGCGGGCGGGTCACACCTCCCCGCTGCGCCAGGAGTTGTCAAGATGCGTCGACCCATCCGTTCCATGTTTGATCCGAGCCACTCCGGGCGCCTGGCGCGTCGCAGCGGCGGGGCGGCGGACCGCTTCGAAGCGATGGAGAGCCTGGAGCATCGCACGATGCTGGCGGCGACGCCGCTCCCGGACATCAGCGCCCTGCAGAACCCGTCGAACACGGTGGTGCGATTCGAGACGAACTACGGGGACATCGACATCGAGATGTTCGACACGGCGGCGCCGAACACGGTGACGAACTTCCTGTCGTACATCCGCGACGGGGACTACGACGACACGATCATCCACCGGCGGGCGCTGCAGGACTCGGACAACGACGGTCAGACGGACGATCCGTTCGTGATCCAGGGCGGCGGGTACCGCCTGAAGGGGACGAACCCGACGCCGAGCCAGGACGCGTTCATCCACGTGCCGCAGAAGGCGACGATCAACGACGAGTTCAACCAGTCGAACCTGACGCGCACGATCGCGATGGCCCGGTCGGGGCCGAACACCGCGACGAGCGAGTGGTTCATCAACATGGCGAACAACACGTTCCTCGACTCGGGGAGTCAGGGCGGGTTCACGGTGTTCGGGCGGATCCTCGACGACCGCTCGTGGAACGTAGTGCTGGCGATCCAGGCGCTCTCCAACCGGATGATCACGTCGGGCCTGCCGTTCAACGAGCTGCCCGTGGGCGCGAACTACGACGGCTCGGACGGCCTGCAGCTCGACGAACTGGTGACGATCGTCGACGCGGAGATCATCAAGCCGGCGAACGTGGCGGCGTTCTACCAGTACAAGCTGTACTTCCCCGAGGGCTTCGCGGCGAGCTCGATCGCCGAGTTCGTGCCGCTGCTCAACGCCGGCGCCTCGGCGGCGCACTACCAGGTGATCATCCGCTCGGAAGTGGCCAAGCCGCAGCCGGACCCGACGCCGGGCCCCGCGCCGGACCCGGAGTTTCTGTACCGGGACAAGGTGATCCAGACGGGGACGATCGGCGCGAACTTCCGCTCGGGGCTGACGGTCTCGCGTCCCGGGACCAACGGGGTGCGCCTGGTGCAGCGGAACGTGCCGTTCGCGTACGAGATCTGGTCGACGCGCCCGCTCTCGGCGAACCTGTCGCACTACGCGAGCGGCTCGACGACGGGCGAGTCGTTCACGGACACGCCCGCGACCAAGTGGACGCTCCCGGAGGTGTCGAAGGGGACGGACATCCAGGACTTCGTCCTGTGGCAGAACCCCAACGACGAGACGGTGGACATCACGCTGCACTTCTTCTTCGCCAACCCGGCGCAGAACTTCACGTTCGACACGACGACGGCGGCGTTCCGTCGCGGCGGGTTCAACGTCGAGACCTTCGGCACGATCCCGGCGGGCTCGTTCTCGCTGCAGATCACCAGCAGCCTGCCGATCGTCGTGTCGCGCTCGCACTACAACACGGGGACGGACAAGAGCGGTTCGAGCGAGCTGGGGATCCGCGGCGACGGGCTGGCGCGAGGCGTTTTCACGCAGGCGGGGTTCGACACGGACTCGGGCGACCCCGTGGGGCAGGAACTGATCTTCTTCAACCCGGGCTCCACGGCGGTGGTGGGGCAGGTGGTGTTCACGTTCGACGACAACTCGCCGCCGATCACGCAGCCGCTGATCATGAGCTCGATGAGCCGGGTGTCGATCAACCTGTCGGGCATGGGCCTGGACGGGCGGCGGTTCACGGCGAGCTACACGGCGGGCGACAAGCTCATCTACGCGACGAGCTCGCACAGCGAGAAGAACGACGTGTTCGCGACGCCGTTCCAGTACACGGCGGCGACGAAGACGCGGTTCGCCGAGGGCTTCATGGTCCGCTCGCGCGCGGGCAACAACCTGTTCGAGACGATCAGCGTGTACAACCCGTACTCGGCGTTCCTGGGCCAGACGGAGACGACGGCGGACATCACGCTGCGGTTCATCTACAACGACGGGTCGGTGGTGACGCACGACTTCTCGCTCGACGGCGGGAAGCGCGCGGACATCGACCTGCACACGCTCGAGGTGGTGCTGGCGCAGTCGGACATCGGGAAGAAGTTCTTCTCGATCGAGGTCGTGTCGACCGTCCCGGTGATCGCGGCGATGCGCCACATCGACCTGATCTCGAACGCCAACCAGCCGCCGGGCGGGTTCGAGGTGCAGGGCGTGCAGGTGAACCCGGTGGCGTTCGCGGACCT
>CALMQD010000198.1 GCA_937871415.1 uncultured Phycisphaerales bacterium
GGATACACCGTACGGAGAGCCCACCAGATGCTGCTTTGAGCATCCGGCGTGCTCATGCACAGTTTTCGAGTCCATCGATCTCCCGACCATCAGCATGTCTCACGAGATCCCGCCCTCCATCGCACCTCCCCGTGCCATGGCCTTGCGGTTCTTCCGCAAAGCCGAGCAGTTCGGCGGAGCGCCGGAAAGGCGCACGCCGCCACCCTTCCCCCGCCCCTCATCGCGCCTCGAACAACTCGCGCGGCAGACCGCTCTGGCGGATGATCGACAGAAGCGTGCCGATACGGAGTTCCTTGTGGTCCGGTGCGGGGACTGTCGTCGTCGTGTCGCCGCCGCGCTGTTGCATCACGAGATGTGGCTGCCGCGCTGCCGAACCTCAACGAACCCGTGCTCGGCAAGCACGCGGCACAGTTCCCGTCCGGAAAAGGTCCGCAACCTAGGCAACCCGAACCTCGATGGGGGTCACGTACACCTCGCCCCGAAGCCGCTGCGTGATCTCGGTCTTGTCGGCGGTCTCGAAGAACAGTTCGACCGCCTCGATGAGATTCGCGCGGGCCTGCTCGATGGTGTCGCCTTGGCTCGCGATGTCCAGTTCCGGACACAATGACACGAACCCGTCCCCGTCGCGTTCCAGCACGCACGTGAGTTGGCGAGTGGCCTGCATGACCGAACTTTAGGCGTCGGGCGTCCCCTCTGTTCCTCGGCTGGTGGCGCCAGCTGGGCCGTGCCACCGGATGCTGCTTTGAGCATCCGGTGTCCCAAACACAGATTCCTGTAACACCGGATGTGCAGAGCCACATCCGGTGGCACTTTTACCCCCGAAGTGAGCCGCCCCCCCACCCCACCGACCACCTCCCCCCGCGCAACATCCGCGCGAATCTCACGTCCGCGCTCCAGTCCGTCGCCCGCTCCCCGCCCCCCCACCCCGCCGCCCCGCAGCCCCGCAGCCCCCCACCTTCGGCCCGTTCCGCCGCGCATTCTCGACGCTCCCCTCCCCCAACCTTCGCGGCCCCCTCACCCCCCCCCCGCTTCTGTGCCCGTTTCCCCGCGCTGTTCGATGATGGCGGCATGACTCTCCCACGCCGCCTCCTCTCCCCCGTCACGGCCAGCACCGCACGCGCCCTCGGCCTCCTGGGCCTGGCCCTCCTCCTCGCCGCCTGCGACGGCCCGGCCCAGTCCACCAGCGCGCCCGGCAACGCCGCTCGCCCCGCCGTCGGCATGTCGCCGTCGTCATCCTCCAACACAGCTTCCAACTCCACCACTTCCGACGCCGTCTTCGCTACCGCCGCGTCGCCCGCGCAGCCGGGCCCAAGCGCCGGCGCCACGCCCGCCTCAACCCAGCAGCCGCCCGCATCCAACTCCGCCGCGCTCGCCGATGCCGCCGGCGACGAGTTCGACGCCGCGCTCCGCGCGCCGATCTTCCGCCCCGAGCCCGACGCGAACCTCTCGGCCTACACGCGCTTCAGCGTCGAGCCCGTCGCGATCCAGCTCGCCCCCTCCGCCAGCCCCGCGATCGTGAGCCCCGACGACCTCAAGACCATCGCCGATGCGCTCCGCACGCACCTCATCGACAACCTCGGCGAATCGATGACGCTCACCGACGCGGCCAGGCCCGCCGACACAAACACCAAGCCCACCGGCCCGACGATGACCCTCCGCTGCACCATCGCGCGCCTCGCGCCCAAGGTCGATCCCAGCGCGCCCACCGGCCTCTCGGGCCTGCTCTTCACCCACGCCGCGTGCCGCATCGACGTCGTCGACTCTTCGTCCAACCGACTCCTGGCGACCTTCCTCGACGCCTCGACACCCGCCCGCCTCATCGGCGCCGCCCGGGCCGGCAGCGACGACGCCGCCCGCGCCACACGCACCGACGATGAACTCGCGCGCTCCTGCCTGCGCCAGTGGAGCGAACAGTTCGCCCAGCGCCTCGACCAGTCGCGCTGAGCCCCCTGCTTCTCTGCCTTCGGTTCCTTCTTTTCCTTCTCTTCCCGCTCCTCCCGCTCCTTCCTCGCCCTTCACTGGACCTCCTCCGCTCTTTGCCCTTCTCTAAACCTCCTCCGCTCTTTGCCCGCGCAGCGGGCGCATGATGGTTGCCAGATGCGCAGCATCTGGTACACGCCACCCACCTCCTCACACTTCCTTTGAAAACCAAGCCCGCGAAGCGGGCGACAGTCCCCGGTCACCTCTTCCCCCGCGCGCTCATCACCAGCGCACTCTTCATCAGCGCTCTCTTCACCAGCGCACTCTCCGCCCGCGCCTTCTTCGCCCGCGCAGCGGGAGAGCGGGCGCGCGATGGTTGCCAGATGCGCAGCATCTGGTACACGCCCCCGACATACCCCACTTCCTTTGAAAACCAAGCCCGCGAAGCGGGCGCTCGATGGTTGCCAGATGCGCAGCATCTG
>CALMQD010000199.1 GCA_937871415.1 uncultured Phycisphaerales bacterium
TGGCTGCGCAGCGCCCTGGCGAGGATCGACCCATCATCCCCGTCGCCCGGACCCCCCCGAAGATCGACGGCGTTGAGGCCGGCGAGCGGAGCGCCGCGTTCGAAGCGGAACGCGCCCGGTTCGAAGCCCAGGGCCCGCGCACCCAGCGTGGTCGCCATCGCCAGGAGCGTTTCGGGCTTGGTGCCGTCGCGTCGAAACAGGAACCGCGCCTCGTCGAAGGTCGAGAGCACCGGCAGAGACTGCGCACCCGCGCCGGAACGCACCGGCGGCAGGTTCACCACGGAGTCCGTCCCCAGCGCGACCGGCACCCCCGCGTCGAGCATCTCGCGATAGGCGTGCGGCCCGAGCGTTTCGTGCGCGCGAAAGTACGACGACGCTCGCGGGCAATACACCACCGTGCCGCCCGAGTTGAAGAGCCGGTCCAGGCGTTCCGCTCGGGCGGCTTGCTCTTCGCGGCTCTCTCCCGGACCCAGGTCGTTCACGTGCACGAGCAGCGGGCTCGGATGGCCTTGTAGCGCGCGGAGCGTGTGATTGATCGGATGGCGCTCGCGGGGATCCACCTGTGACGCAGGCCCGAGTTCCGTGAGGATCGAGTCATCCCACAGACTCAGGCTCTGGAGGAACTCCCGCTGCGGCCCGTCCGCCTCGCCCACGAATCGGCGCTCATCAAGTGTTTCGGCCAGGTGCGTCGCCAGGGGCATTTGCAGCGCCGCGCTCACGCCCGCCGCCCAGCGGTACGCCCGGGCGTCGACGGTGTTGGGCGCGTGCGGCTGCAAGCCGACCCGCACACTTCCGACAACGGTGGTCCGATCGGATCGCGGCTCGAAGGGTGGTTCCGACGTCAACCCCAACCGGCGCCCCTCGGCGATCAGTTCCGGCAGCCAGGTCTGGAATGCCCCCAGCCCCCTGCCGATGGCGAAAAACTCCAGCAGGCTCAGGCCGCTCAGACCCGACCGGGCCAACGCCACCGCCGGAACCAGGCTGGAACGCCCGCGCGGCGCTCCGGAGATGTCCGCCACGGCGACAACGCCCGCCCGGATCGAGAGATCCGTCCCCATCGCGACGCTCGCGGCGATTCCGGGTGCGTCGGACCGCCGGGCCCGGCGGATCGCGTCGATCCAGCCGACGAAACCGGCGTCGGGGTCGAACGGCAGGGGTCCGATGTGGGTCAGGTCCAGATGCGTGTGAGCGTTGACAAACCCGGGGAGCAGCACGCTGGTCGCCAAGGCCGCGGACTCGAAGCGCCCTGACCCGCCCGCCAGCGGATGGCTTCCCACCTGATCAGGCGTTCCGACCGCCAACACACGGAAACGCCAGGGTTGGGAGCCGGTCGGGGTGTCCGCCGGTACCAAGGAACCCGCCGGGAGTCGCTCGACGAGGACCGACCCGGGCGCGGCGATGACGCCGCGGTCATCGGCGACCGCCAGTGCATCGAATCGCTGGAGGATGGGGAGCATCGCGGGCGGACCGGGGAAGTGGGAGAAGGCAGGGCGGGCTGTTCGTGCGCAGGGTATCCTCCACTCACAGGAGTTCGGAGCACCGATTCGGGGCACGGATCGCCGGACCACGAACAACGATCGCAACGCGAGACGCGCGGGTTGGCAACCGGACGCCGGCCAACGAGGCTCGACACAACGGAGTACACGATGGGCACGCGAGGACTGATCGGACGATGGCTGCTGGGCGGGGTGGTGACGGCCGCGGCGGCCCTGGGGCTGGGCGGGTGCAACGGCAACAACAACAACCTGGCGGACATGAACCGCGCGCTGCAGGACCGCAACCAGGCGCTCAAGGCCGAGAACGACTCGCTGAGCAACCTGAATCAGCAGTTGCAGGATGCGCTCAACGCTCGCGACCGGGCGCTCGATGAGCAGAACCGCCTCATCGCCGAGCTTCGCGCCGGAAACGCCGATGCACTCGCGCAGTTCGACGAACTCAACAACCGGTTCCGCGGCTTAAAGTTCGGCGAGATGGACCCGGCGACCGACCGCGCGCTGCAGCAGCTCGCCGCCGCGCACCCCGACATGCTCGAGTACGACTCGGAGCGCGGGCTTCTCCGCTTCAAGAGCGACCTGACCTTCGCGTCGGGCTCCGACGTCGTCGGCGACTCGGCCCGCCAGACCCTCACGCAGCTCGCCTCGATCCTCAACGGGGCCGCGGCCGGGTACGACCTGCGGATCGTCGGCCACACCGACGCGCAGCGCATCAGCGCCGCGACCGCACGCAACCATCGCACGAACATGCACCTCTCGGCCCACCGCGCCATCAGCGTGCGCGACGTGCTCGTCGGCGCTTCGGTCGCGCCGGAGCGCTTCGAGATCGCCGGGCGCGGCGAGTTTGATCCGCTGGTGCCGAACACGGGCAACGGCAACACGCCGGCCAACCGGCGCGTCGAGATCTACCTGGAGCGCGGGCGGGTGAAGCGCAACACGGGAACGCTCCCGACCCCCGCTCCCGCCGCACCGACCCGCAGCAGCGAGCCGGAGATCATGAAGTAGGCCGGCCCGGGCGGCTCGTTCTGAGAAGCGATCGAAGATCCCACGGGCCCGGCCTTTCAAGGCCGGGCTCGTTGCGTTCCGGGCCGCGCAAGCGGCGGCTCGAAACCCCACATGAACCTCGGCACGCGGGATTCCTAAGAAAGTCCGGCGGGATCGGGTACGCTGTACTCGGGACCGAGTGCTCGCGACCGCACCCGCCACACCCCGGGAGGCCCACCATGCTGAATCTGCACCTGTCACACCGCGTCCGCCCGTTTGTCCGCGCCGCGCTGCCGGTCCTCATGGCGGCGGGGGTCGTCGCGGCTCCGGCGACCGCGAGTTCTGTCGGCGGGCCCGACGCCACGGCGAAGCAGGCGGCCGGCGATCACCCGCCGATCTTCAGCCACGTGTCGTACGCCGACGCGATGAACGCCAACAAGAGCGACGGCAAGATCCTGGTGGTCAAGGCGACGGCGGCCTGGTGCGGGCCGTGCAAGATGATGGACAAGACAACCTGGCGCGACGCGGACGTCGTGAAGTTCATGAACGAGAAGGGCGTCGCGATCGCCCTGGACGTCGACGAACACCCGCAGGACGCGCAGACTCTCCGCATCCGCGCGATGCCGACGATGATCGCGTTCCGCAACGGCAAGGAGCTCGACCGGATCGTCGGCTACAAGTCGGCGCAGGAACTGCTCGCGTGGCTCAACGGCGTTGAGAAGGGCGAGACGGGCGCATCGCGTCTGGAGACACGCCTCAAGCAGCCGCGAGAGGGCGACGGCGCGATGTCCATGCAGGAGCGCATGGAGTTCGCCAGCGACCTGGTGGACGCCGGACGCCTGGACGACGCCACCGAGGAGTACGTCTGGCTGTGGAACAACATGGTCCGCGTGCAGCCGTCGATGACGGGCGTGCGGGGATCGTTCCTGGTCGGGTCCATCTCCGCCCTGGTGGCGCAGCACGCACCCGCCATGAAACGGTTCGCGGAGATCCGCGACGAGGTGGAGACGCGCCTGCGCGGCGAGAACAAATCCTGGAACGACCTGTCCGATTGGCTGTGCCTCAACGAGGCCACTCAGGACGCCGACCGGACGCTCGCGTGGTTCGACCGGATCAAGAACGACGAGGACGCGGGCGCCACGCTCGAACGGTTCGCGTTCCGGATCGAGCCGCTGCTCAAGCAGAACGGACGGTGGGCGGACTACGGGCGTGTCATCAAGAACCCGGTCGAACGCGTGAAGAGATCGCACACGCAGGCGAAGTTCATGGCCGGGATGAAGCCGCCCGGGCTCGACGAGAACACCGCCAGGCAACTGGTCGAGCACGCGTGGCAGAACTTCCGCGACGAGTCGGGGGGCGTGTACAGCGCCATGCTCGCGTCGGGACGGTCGGAGGAAGCGGCGCGGGTCGCCCAGGAGGCTCTCCGCCTGGACGACACGCCGGAGACCCGGATCGCGCTGGTGAAGGCGGCCCTGTCGGCACGCCAGGCCAGCGCCGCAGTCAAGTCGCTCCTCGACCCGGTGCAGGGGCACGAGGACGAGGTCGGCGCGCTCCGCGAGGAGCTTGCGCAGCAGATGGGCCCGGGCGTGAACTGAAGCGGAGAAGCGCCGGCAAGCGCCTCCGCGGGTGGGACCGCCGCGTCCACGACAGATCTTCGCCGACCGTGCGGACTGAAACTGGTTGCAGGCGGAAACCTTGCGCCCGCGCCGGACGAATAACCTGTCGGCGCGGGCATTCGCCGATGCGTGTGCATCGACGCCCGCCGCGGCGTATGGTTGCACACTCGTGGGGATGGGTGTGTGCGGGGCGGAGGCTTGCGGACATGACGACGCTCGAATCCAAGCAGCCAGCGGTCCCGGGCAAGGGCTCGGAGTGCGTGACGCACGGCGTGCGCGTGAGCGTGTCGCCCTGCTACTTGCCCGACCAGTCCGATCCTGCGCGCAGCCGCTACGTCTTCAGTTACCGCATCCGCATCACCAACGAGACCGGGACTGACGTGCGCCTGCTGTCGCGACACTGGCGGATCATCGACGCCGACGGCGAGCTCAAGGACGTGCGTGGCGAGGGCGTGGTCGGCCAGCAGCCGCACATCCCCGCCGGCAAGTCGTTCGAGTATTCGTCGTTCTGCCCGCTCGAGACGCGCTGGGGCACGATGGAAGGGACGTACACGCTGGAGACTTCGGACGAGCAGCTCGTCGAGGTCGCCGTGGCGCGTTTCTACCTGATCGGGCCGGAGTGCGAATCAGTTCAAGGCGCCGGGCGTTCGTGACGGCTTCCTGCCGCGCCGGCCGATCAGGACCATCGTCATGGCGGCCAGAGGAACGCCGGTCGCCGGCGACGGGACGACGTAACGGAAGTTCGGCCCGAAGTCGCCGCGATACCCGCTGATCACCCCGATGGGAAACGGCGCGCCGAGATCGCTCGCGGAGTTCCGGAGCATCGACCAGCCGCCCTGGTTGGTGATGTGCGGCCCGAAGGTGGCCTGCTGAGCGCCGCCGAGGAGTATGTCGCCCGGGTTCGGGTTGACTCCGCCGACGAAACTCGCAACGGCGTACTGGCCGGGAGCAAGCCCCGCGGGCTGATCCAGCGACCCGAACCGGAAACCGTGATTCGACCCCGGTATGCCGATCACGGAAGCGCTCTCAAGCTCGGCGTCCGAACCGGCCGGCAGCGTGAGCTGTGCGAGAAGTGTCTGGGAGTCGAGATTGATCAGGATCGTCGGGGTAGGCGCATCCAACCCGTTCCCGCGGTAATCGAAGAACCCGAGGGCGGTGACCGCGATCTGCGTGTCGATCGAGAATCGGAATCCGCGGAACATCGTTGGTCCGCCGCCGCGGAGGAACGAGTTCGGATTGACAATGTCCGCGACGCCGATTTCCGCTCGTGATGTCGAACCAGCGGCGGCGAGAACGGCGGAAGAAAGCAGGGCGAAGACAACGCGGTGCATGGGTAGATCCTCTCTACCCACCACTACGGGGCCGCCACGTCCGGCCTGCGCGAAGACTCCGAGTTTTCTGAACCTCGCCCCGGCTCACACCCTCAACTGCTTGACCTCTTCATAGGCCTGCTGGACCTTGTTCCGCACCGCCAGGAGCATGCGGAAGGCCGAGTCGGCCTTCTGCGTTGCGAGAATCACGCCCTCGAGGTCGTTGCGCTGACCGGTGGAGAGGTCCTCGATGGCCGTCGCCGCCTGCTGCTGCAGCTTGTTCACCTCGTTGATGTTCTGGAGCAGGACGTCCTTGAAGGAGGCGCCTTGGGCATCCTGGCCGCCCTGCGCGGCGGGCGTGACGACGGGCCGGTGGATGCCGCCGCTGCCGGAGATGAGGCCGAGTGGGTCGCTCATGGCGTAAGTCCCGGAACAAACAAAGAAGGGAGAGGAGAGCCGAAAGAACGGATGCTATCAGCGATCACGAACAACGGAGCAGACGGCACGGTCGATCAGGCGATGAGCCGCAGCGCCTGGCTGGTCATCGCCTTGGTCGCCTCCGCGACCGCGAGGTTGGCTTCGTAGGCCCGCTGCGCCTCGTAGGCGTTGAGCTGCTCGAAAACGGGGTTGATGTCGGGGTACTTCACGTATCCGTTGGCATCGGCGTACGGGTTGTTGGGTTCCCATTTCATGGTGTAGGAGTCGACTTCCTCGACCCGCGCGACGTGCACGCCGAGATCGCCGGCCTGGGGCGACGTCGCCGCGGGATCGCCCGGAGCAAAGTGCACCACGCGCCGCTTGAAGGGGTTGTTCTTGCCGGCGCCGTCGAGGAACGTGTCCTTGTTCACGATGTTCGCGGCGATCGCGTCCAGGCGCGCCCGCTGGGCGATCATGCCGCCGGTCGAGATGTCGAGAGCCCCGTACATGGATCAGGAATATCCCTAGGCGCGTTCCGCGATGGCGGAGCGCATGAGTTCCGTGCGAGAACGAAGCAAGTCGCTTGCCACGCGGAAGACGGTCACGTTCTCCGCGTTGGCCTGCATCAGACGCTCCACGTCGCGGTTGTTGCGATCGTGGAAGAGAAGATTGCCGGGTTCGGGCTTGGGGTTGAGCAGAATTTGCCCGTCGGGCGTCTGCTCGAACGGCGCGTCGCCGCCCCCCTCGATCTGGAGATCTCCGACCCGACCCCCGCTCCGTCGCCGTTCCACCGCCGCGGCGAGCGCCTTCTGGAACTCGCGCGGAGAGACATCCAGCGGCTGGAACTCGGGGGTGTCGATATTCGCGACGTTGTGGGCGATGAGACGCTGGCGCGCCCCCGCGAAGCGGACCATCGCTTCGAGGACCGGCATCGCCCCATCGTTACTGATGCCTTCCAACATCATGGCGCAGTTTCTCCCGCAAGGCGGATGCCGGAGGATTCCGGCACGATGACGCCGGGCTACAGGCTGGCCTCGACGAGCTGCAACTCCTTCCACTTCTTGAGTTTGAGCCCCAGCGTGCGGACGCCGATGCCCAGAGCCTGGGCCGTGCGCTGACGGTGCCCGTTGTACTTGTTGAGCGTTTTCACGATGGCCTCGCGCTCGATGTCCTCCAGGACACGGCCCTCGACCACGACCATCGCGCTTTCCTGTGCGAAGCGCTGCACGTTCGGGACGTTCACGTGGACCGACAGCGCCCCGCCGACGGGAAGCCCGCCCGCGAGTCCGCCGGCCACCGCTCCGGGCACCCCCGACGGCAGGCTGGACGCCAGCGGGGAGGCCGCGGCGGTCCCGAGATCGAACGAGCGCACCGCCCGGTGCGCGGACTCGTCGATCAGCAGCCAGGGCTCGATCATCGCCAGGTCGATCGTGTCGCTCTTGCACAGCACGGCGGCGCGCTCGCAGATGTTCGACAACTCTCGCACGTTGCCGGGCCAGCGGTACGACTGCAGGAGCGTCATCGCCTCGTTGCTGAAGGTCTTGGCGGGCTTGCCCTCGCGAGCCGCGATCTGGGCCAGGAAGTGGACGGCGAGCGCCGGGACGTCCTCGAGCCGGTCGCGGAGCGAGGGGAGGTGGATGGGCAGGACGTTGAGCCGGAAGAACAGGTCCTGGCGGAACTCACCGCGAGCGACCGATGCGGGCAGGTCGCGGTTGCTTGTGGCGATGGTGCGGACATCCACGCCGATGGCCATGCTGGAGCCGACGCGCTCGAAGGCGCGTTCCTGGAGAACGCGGAGCAGCTTGGCCTGGACCGCGGGCGAGATCTCGCTGATCTCGTCGAGAAGGAGCGTGCCCTTGTCGGCGAGCTCGAACCGTCCCTTGCGCAGGCGCTCGGCGCCGGTGAAGGCGCCGCGCTCGTGCCCGAAGAGCTCGCTCTCGAGCAGGCTCTCGGAGA